>JAJEEZ010000252.1:0-15327 GCA_022820705.1 Candidatus Latescibacterota bacterium
AGCGAGCCGGGCAGCAGGGGATCGGTAACCAGCAGGTCTATCACCCGATCGGGCTGGATTTCGACGCTGTAGTTGCGCTTGTAGGCGTCGAATGCCTTGCATGAACGCAACAGGCTCGTCCAGTCCGCATCTGAGGTTTCGCCCTGCGCGTGGCTAGCGGTGCACTGCGCGAGGAGCAAGGAGACTCTAAGCTGGGCGCGTTCGATGAACCGACCGAGCCGCATGAAGTTCCAGCCCTCGTCGCGGTACATGGTCGATTCGGCCACTCCGGCGAAGGTGTCGATTTCCCGCGAGGTCTCCGCGTAAAAGCTCTCGGGGGAGACCTTCCAGATATCCTCGATGTCGAGGTCGCGGATGCGCAGCCAAGCCAAGTTCAGGCAAGTCCACATCTCGGCGCTGATGCAGTGGCGCACTTGGCGGGCGTTTTCGCGGCCGAGGGCGAAGCAGTTGCGCACTGAATTGGGGTTGTCGCGCTCGAACGTGAGATCGCCCGCTAGGGTGTAGGAATCGGCCAAGGTGTAGTCGTCGCTGTCGTCGAACGTGAGATTACCCCAAGGCGGCTGCCGCCCTAGGGTAGTGTAGATCCGGCTCCAGCCAAAATGGATCTCAGAAACTGGCCGGTCCACCAGCGCTTCCACCTGCAAGTGCAGCAGGCGGCACAGATATTCCGCCCGCGCAAGGTAGCGGCCCATCCAGTACAGCCCTTGAGCACTGCGCGAGAGCATTCAGTCCTCCAGTACCCAGAGGTCTTTGCCGCCTCCACCTTGGCTGGAATTGACCACGAGACTACCTCGGCGCAGTGCCACGCGGCAGAAGGCTCCGGGTACGATGCGGGTCTCGCGGCCGTGGAGGACAAAAGGACGCAGATCAACGTGACGCGGCTCGGCGCGGCCCTCAATGAAGCAGGGTGCGCTGGACAGCGAGAGGACCGGCTGAGAAATAAAATCGGCTGGGTCGGCGCGAAGCTCTTCGGCGTAGGCTGCGCGCTCGGCGGGCGTTGCGTGCGGGCCGATGAGCATGCCGTAGCCGCCGGATTCGCCGACGCGCTTTACTACTAGGTTTTCGAGGTTGTCGAGGGTGTACTCTAGGTCCTCTGGCCGTCGGCATAGGTGGGTCGGCACATTGGCGAGGATTGGTTCTTCGCCTAGGTAGTAGCGGATCATGTCGGGAACGTACGCATAGACGCTTTTGTCGTCGGCCACGCCCGTTCCCGGTGCGTTTGCCAAGGCCACATTTCCGAGCTTAAAGGCGTGCAGCAGCCCAGGCACCCCGAGCAGGGAGTCCGGGCGGAAGACGAGGGGGTCGAGGAAGTCGTCATCTACCCGGCGGTAGATCACATCGACGCGCCGCAGTCCCTTGGTGGTGCGCATGTACACGAAGCCGTCGTTGACTAGCAGGTCGCGGCCTTCCACGAGTGATGCGCCAATTTCATACGCCAAGAACATGTGTTCGTAAAAGGCCGAGTTATAGACTCCGGGCGTCAGGAGGACGATGCAGGGGTCGGTGCATCCCTCGGGGGCGAGGTCGCGCAAGGTCTGGAGTAGCACCTGACCGTAGTGCTCTACCTCGCGCACTCGGCAGCTCCGGTAGAGGCGGCGCAAGCTGGTTTTGACCACCTTGCGGTTGGCGATCATATAGGACACGCCCGAGGGCACGCGCAGGTTGTCTTCAAGCACCACGAAGCCGTCGTCGAGGGTGCGCACTAGATCGGTGCCGCAGACGGCGACCCACGTGCCGTGGGGGACGGAGACGCCGCGCATCTCAATGCGGTATTGGGGACAGCCGCGCACTACGTCGGCCGGGATCACGCCATCGGCGATGATGCGGGCTTCGCCGTACACGTCCTCTAGGAAGCGGTTCAGGGCACCAATGCGCTGGGTTAGGCCGCTTTCGAGATGCCGCCATTCGGCAGCCGAGAGGAGCCGGGGCACGCAGTCGATGGGAATGATGCGCTCGTCGGCCTCGTCGTCGCCATAGACGGTGAAGGTGATGCCTTCGGTGGAGAAAGAGTGCGTTACGCGTTCTTGGATTGCGTTGAGTTCTTCGTCGGAAAGCCGGCACAGTGTGTCGTATAACTCGCGGCAGTGCTCGCGGGGCGTGCCGTCGGGCAGAAACATCTCATCGTAAATCGCGGCATTGAGATCGTAGGCGTCGAAGTGCATGGGACGACTCTCCGATCGAGGGCCTTGCGGGCCGGGGAGGGTTGCGAGGGCATGACCGGAGGAGGGGGAGGGTTCCGGCCGACTCCACACTTAGGTGAAATATATACTATTTACTTTTGGAAAAACAGATGAATCTCTCCTATTTGACGGCAATCATCTTACGTCCAAGGACGACCTGCCTGCAACTGGACAAATACACGCCTTCGTGTAGCCACTCAGGATCGCCTCACTCCGCCGTCATCACCGGCGACTCGGCAGCGCGGGCGTAGAGGTCAGCGAATTCGGCGCTGCCGTCGTCGTCGAGTAGTTCGGTGCTCGATCCCCATTCGTCAATGGGGTGGTTGCCGCCTTGGAAGAAGGTCCACTTCTGACCGGAGTTGGCAAAGTAAATGTTGATGCCGCCGGCGCGGGAGACCTTGACCAGTCGTTTGGGCAGGCTGTGATCGGCTTGATCGACGCGGTACTTTGCCAGCGCCTCTTCGTCGATCTCAATGCCCAAGCCCGGCGCTTCGGGCACTCGGGCGTGGCCGCCGATGACCTCGATCCGCTGTTTGAGCAGGCTGTGCTCGTACAGCTCGTGGCAGGTGATGGTCGGCCACTGGGCTTGGACTAGCACCGCGCTCAGGTGCAGCGAAAGTGCGGTGGTTGGCCCGGCACCGACCATTTGCAGGAAGAAGGGCATGCGCAGCGCCTCGCATGTGCGGCCTTGGCTGGTGATCGCGTTGACGCCGCCGCCCAAGATCCAGCCATCACAGACGCCGCCTAGCTCCATGGCCTCGCGGGGGTGGATTACGCCGTAGTGATGGGCGATGGCCGTGCTGATCTGGGTGCGCAGGAAGCGGTTGCCGGAGGCGTCGTGGCGCGGGATTGGGTCTTCGAAAATTTTGATTTTGGGGAAAGTCTGCTCCAGCTCGCGCAGCAAGGGAATGGCGTTGGAGGCGTTGTTCAAAAAGGCGTTCCAGTCGGCGTCGATGCGGAAGTGGTCGGGGGTGACGGCGCTGATTTGGCGGATGGTTTCGCGGACGTCGAACCACGGCCGGGTCTTGATCTTTATGCTGGTGTAGCCGAGTCCAACTGCGGTTTGCGCTTCGATGGCGTAGCGCTCCGGCGACATATCGTGATCCCAAAACGAAATGGCGCACCAGTCGCGGCACTTGGTGCCCAATAGCTTGTAGAGCGGCACGCCGGCCAGTTTGCCCGCGGCGTCGAAGAGAGCCATTTGCAAGCCCGCGCCCAAGGAGTCGTCCCACATGATGGCAAAGGGCGATTGGCCGAGGACGCGCTCGTGGGTTTGGACGCGGCCCCAAGTGTAGTTCTGAATAGTCTCACCCCAGCCGACGACGCCAGCGTCGGTTTCGACGCGGGTGATTTCAAGCTCGGACCAGGTGTGGATGCCGGCGCGTTCCATGTCGCGGCGGACGCGCTCGACAAACGGCACTTGCAGGGTGAAGCGTTCGACGTGAGTGATAGTGGCAGTCATGGGCGGGCCTTCCTCCATAAGATAATCCGCAGATGGACGCATATGGACGCAGAATCGTTCAAGTCATTCAGGATTGCTATATCTGTGTTTATCTGCGGATACGTTGCCGTTGAGGTTAAGACTTCTCAGCGCGGATCCTGCTCGAGGTCGATCGGCACGGCGTAACGCGGCTCGGCGACCGGCCGGCCGGGTAGCGGCTCTTCCAGAAAGGTGATACTCTCGTAGTAATCGTCCAGCGCGATAAACTGGCCCACGTTTTCGGCCCATTCCCGCATCCGCCGGTTGCAACTGTGCCGCCACGACAGCACTTCAATGCGCCAGCCTTTGCCGTGCATGCGTTCTAGGTCGGCGTGAAAGCCGACGCCGTCAGCAAAGCCGCTGCCATCTCCGGTCAGCAGCACGGCGATGCCAGGGTCGCCGTTGTAGTCCACAGTGTCGCGGAGCATCTGCGTCTGCAAGAGTTGATCCACGCCCTGCTCGCCGCCTTGTACTTGGCCGCGCTCCAGCAATTCAACGGTAACGCCCTCGTTTTCGAGGCGATTCCACACTTGGCGCATCTCCGGGGGAATGGAGCCGACTGCGACTGCGTGTTGCACCGGCCGGTTGGCGTGGGCCAACGTCAGCAGGTTGCGGAAGTGAATGCGCATCCGCGAGCGCACCTGTTCGCCTTCCCGTTCCGCCGCCGCCTCTTGGGCGCTGATGAAGATGTTGGAGGTGTCCCAATAAATAAATACCTTGGCCATTGCTGTCCTCTGTGTCGGGGGTTAGAAGTGATAATTTAATCTAGCCTGCTCTGTGGCCTAACGCAACGCAGCCCGATTGACGGGCCAAGCGCTCTTCCCTTAATTTCCCGGCCCACGTGCTGCCAAATTTTAGATTCGGTATATAACCCAACATTAGGAGACAGTGTAGTGAATCGAATTCCTCGCATCTGTGCTTTTCAAGATTGTGATCAGCCGACGCCACGCAAGAATTATCCGCTTTGCCGTGATCATTATGATGCGTCTGAAGCAGGTGAGATAGATAAATGCTCCAACTGCTCGCAATACAAGCCGTCTAACTTTGATTTATGCATCAATTGCTACGCCGAGCAAGGGAATCAAACCGCTGGCAATAAGTATGCGGTGGAAAGTTCTCCCAAGTGGGATGCTGAGAAGGATGCTGGAGCCGACGTGTTTTACGTATATATCCTCCGCCTTGCTGGGGGAAAATTTTACGTTGGCCATACGAGGGAATTACGCGAGCGATTGTCCGAACACAAAGATGGCAAGACGCGGTCGACAAAAGGCAAAAATCCTAGGTTGGTATGGTTCACTGAGTTGCGCAGCCGCAAAGAAGCCACCCATCTGGAAGCCGAATTAAAGGAAGTAAATGACCGTAACCAAAGAGAAATTCGCAGAATGGTAATACAGTTCGAGGATTTGGCAGGTGCCCTAGATTTCACGGAAGGCTAACTCGCCGCTTCGTTTCATTCGAGCGGTGTTGTGTTTCCATTATTAAGCCCATATTGAACAAAACAAGGGGAATTCTCATGTCTGTTACCAACTGGCGAGACCACCCTTGGGCGGGTGTGTTTCCCGCGACGCTTTGCCCCTTCCACGCCGACGAGTCGATTGACGAAGAAGGGCTGCGGGACTATATCGCCGAATTAGCCGCGGTCGATGGCGTCGATGGTTTGACCTGCAATGGCCATACTGGCGAGATCATGTCGCTGCGTCCGTCCGAGCGCAATCGGGTAACGCAGATTGTGGCTGAGACGGTCAAGGCTGCTGGACGCGCGGTGAAGACGATCTCCGGCGTGTCGGTCGAGGGCAGCTTGGAGGGTATTGACCACGCGCTGGCGGCCAAGGAAGCTGGGGCCGATGCGATTTTATTGATGCCGCCGCACCACTGGTTGCGCTTTGGCCGGTCGAGCCAGACCGCGGTGGGCTTTTTTGAGGATGTGGCCTCGGCCGGGATCGACATTGTGGTGCATCAATATCCGGCGTGGACCAAGGCCGGCTATACGCTCGACGAGATGAAGGCGCTCGTGCAGATTCCCAGAGTCAAGTGCATCAAGATGGGCACCCGCGACATGAGCCGCTGGCTCTACGACTACCAAGAGTTGAAAAAGGTCAATGCGGATGTGCCGATCATCACCTGCCACGACGAGTTTTTGTTGCCCAGCTTACTGGAGGCGGCCGATGGGGCACTGGTCGGCTTTGCCGGTTTTGTGCCCGAGCTGATCGTCGAATTGGTGCAGCGGGCGTTGGATGGGGATTTGGCGGGAGCCAAGGAGGTGCAAAAAAAGGTCGAGCCGCTCAATCGCATCGTCTATGCTTTTGGCGAGCCGTCGTCGAGCGCGCATCAGCGCATGAAGTGCGCCCGCTGGCTGCTGGGCAAGTTCCCCTCGCCGAAGATGCGGCGGCCCCTGCGGGACTTGGCACCGGCGGAGATCGAGGGCATTCGGCAGGGGTTGGAGGCGCTGGGCTACGAGTGCGTTCGCAAATAAAAGAGCAGGTCTGTCATGGAAGTTCCCAAGTTAGATAATCCAGTAAAAGTCGCCCTGATTGGCACGGGCAACCGCGCCAGCACCATTTATCAGCCCTTGCTGCCGGCGCTTAAAGATTGGGTCGAGGTGGTGGCCTGCGTCGACCCGGTCCAGGAGCATTGCGACCGGGCGGCTGCCGCGCTCGGTGCGCGGGCTTATTACGACGTGCGCGAGTTGGTCAAAGACGGGATTGCCGAGGCGGCATTGGTCGTCACGCCGATGCCGTCGCACTACGCGTATTCGATATACCTGTCGAGCCACGGCATCCACAACATGTGCGAGACCTCTTGGTGCAATTTGATAGCCCAGGCGCGGGAGATGATCCGGGTGGCGCGCGAACAGGGGGTGGTGGTGCGCGTGGCGGAAAACTTCTTCCGCTTTGCCTGCGATCGCTTCGCCCTCGCGGTGAAGGACAGCGGATTTATCGGCCGTATTGGCCGCATCTTCAGCTACGCCGACCACACCGGGTATCACAACAACTCGCGCTGGGTGCGCTTTTTTGGGCATCCAGTGTGGGCGCAGGCCATTGGGCATTCGATGGAGACGCCGTCCTTCCGCTCGATGCCGCACCGCTTTCACTCCGGCGAGCACTTCACGGCGCATTACTTCGGCTTTGCCGCTGGCGAGATGGTCGCCGATCAGCTAGCCAATGGCAAAGGCTGGTTGGGGCGGCATCCGCGGCCTGGGTACACCGAATGGCAGGGCGAGCGGGGGACGATGCTCTATCGGGCGCAGGATCCGGGAGTGGGAGCAAGCAAGGGGGGCTTTACGATTGCCAAGATGCAGCTTAGGCGCTGTTCGGACGCTGGGGTTGACCCCGAGCACGGGGTGGAGACGATTCGCTCGATTGCCGACGAGATCGTCGATGTCATCAATGAAGACGATGGCTATAGCTGGACCCGGAGCTATGCCGACACCAGCCTGGGCCGGATCGAATACGAAAATCCCTTCCGCACTAATGCGTATGCGAATCTGCGCAAGGACTACGGCGCGTCGGCCATGAGCCACATTGCCGACTTTGCGCTCGCCGTGCGGGGTGTGCAGCAGAGCGAGTTCGACGACGAAGACGCGTTGATGTCGCTGGTGATGAACGTGGCCTGCGACTTGTCGGCGCAGAACGAAGGGCAGCGGGTGGCCCTGCCATTGGCCGACGAGGCGGCCGCGGACGCTCCGCAGCACCAGAGTCTCACCAAACAGTACGGCATCGATCCAATGGACGTAGAGGGCATGATGTCGGTCGACTACGCCCGGCCCTGACGTGGGACGGGGCACGCTTTATCCGCCCGAGTCGCGGACCTTGCGCGACGCACAGACGGGTGCCGAAATCCGCCAAGTTACCGCGCACGCGTCCATTCACCATCATCCGTTCTATTATATTCCCGCGTACGACGACGCAATGCAGCATCTGGTATTTGTCTCGCACCGCACGGGCCGCGCGGAACTTTTTCTGGAATTGCGCGATTCTGGGCAGTTGTTGCAGCTAACTGAGCACGAGGGGTTAGCCGAGTTTTCGATCTCGCCGTCGCACGATGGCCGCTATGTCTATTTTACCGATGGGCAAGGGGCTTGGCGGGTGGATACTGAGACCTGCGAGGAAGAGCAGTTGGCTTCTTTTGCCACCGAGGCCATGCGCGAAAAGGGCATGGTCGCAGCGGCGATGGGGACGACGGCGCTTAGCTACGACGATCAGTGGTGGGCGGTGCCGGTGAAGATGGGCGATGTGGCGCGCTTGGTGGTGATCGATACCTGTAGCGGCGCGAGTGAGATAATCGTGGAGCGGGATTCGATTGGCCATCCAGAATTTCATCCGAATGACAGTTCGCTGTTGCGCTATGCCGGGCCGTATTACGAGCGGATGTGGGTGGTAAATCGGGATGGAAGCGACCATCGGCTGGCGTACGCGCGCGAGGGGAACGAGTGGATCGTCCACGAGACTTGGCACCCGCGCAAGCGGGAGCTGCTGACCACGCGCTGGTCGCACGGGGTTATCGGCGTCGATGTCGATACCGGAGCCGTGCGCCCGGTCTGTTCGTTCAACGCTTGGCATTCGATGGTCAGCCGGGATGGCACGCGGATGGTGGCGGATACGACGTTTCCCGATAGCGGCTTGCAGGTGTTTGATCCCAACGATGGGATTGGTGCGCCGCAACTGCTCTGCCTGTCGCAGTCGAGCAATGAGGGCAAGCACTGGAATACTGACCACTGTCCGTACGACGACGGCCCGGTCGAGGTCTATGCGCCGCAGCACACGCATCCGCATCCGAATTTTTCGCCGGATGGATGCTACGTGGTCTTTGCGTCGGATCAGAGTGGCTACGCCCAAGTATACGAGTGTAGAGTTGAGATTTAACCACTAAATAGAGGAAGGATTATGCTACCTATCGTCGATACGCATCAGCACATGTGGGATTTGGCGCAGTTTGCGCTGCCGTGGCTGGAGGGCGAGGGAATGGACCCGCTGCGGAAAAATTACTTGATGAGCGATTACTTGGCCGCGGGTGCCGGGGCTGGTATTGCTCGCACCATTTATATGGAAGTCGATGTCGCCGCTGAGCAGCACATTGCGGAAGCGGAGTTTGTCGCTGGCTTGTGCAGGGCCGACGACAACCCAATGGCCGGGGCGGTGATCGGGGGCAGTCCGGGGGAGGAGGGTTTCCGCGCTTATATTGACCGCTTTAAGGACGAGGACGCTATCAAAGGAGTGCGGCAGGTGTTGCACGTGCCCGACGCCGAGCCGGGCCATTGTCTGCAGGAAAGTTTCGCCCGGGATGTGCAGTACCTGGGAGAGATCGGCATGAGCTTCGATCTGTGCCTGCGGCCGGGCGAGTTGGGAGACGCGGTCGGCTTGGTGGATCAGTGTCCGGGCACGCGCTTCATCGTCGATCACTGCGGCAACGCCGACCCGCAGGTCGTCAACGGCGCGGCGGATCACGATCCGGCCAACCCGTTCAGCCACACCAAAGAGCAGTGGCAGGGCGACATGGCGGCTTTGGCCGAGCGCGAGCACGTGGTGTGCAAAATATCTGGGATCATCGCCCGGGCACCCGCAGGGTGGAATGCCGACACATTGGCACCGACGGTCAATCACTGCTTGGACAGCTTTGGGCCGGACCGGGTGGTGTTCGGTGGCGACTGGCCGGTGTGCAACTTCGGGGCGAGTTTGGGGGCGTGGGTGGCTGCGCTGCGGGAGATCGTCTCCGGGCGGCCCGAGGAAGAGCAGGCCAAATTGCTCGCCGGCAATGCCGATAGGCTCTACGGACTGGAGTGAGTATGGACCCTTTTGAGAAAGTAGCGATTGGCAATACGGGCGTGGAGGTGACGCGGCTGGGGTTGGGCGGCGCGCCGTTGGGCGGGATGGTCTTAGCCGACGGGATTTTTGTGGGCAGCGGCTACGACGAGGCATTGGCCATCATCCGCCGGGCCTATGAAATGGGCGTGCGCTATTTTGATACTGCGCCGATGTACGGCGATGGGCGCAGTGAGGTACGCTATGGGCGGGTGCTGGGCGAGTTCCCGCGCGAGTCGTTTGCCATCTCGACCAAGGGATCGCGGGTGTTGCGGCCTGAAAACCTGGACGATTTGGCACCTTACAGCGAGGACGGGATCCCGCACTATGTGTACGATTTCGACTTTAGCGCCGAGGGGCTGCGGGCCTCGCTCGATTCGAGCTTGGAACGGCTGGGACTGGCAGCGGTGGATATTTTCTTTGTCCACGACAGTGACTTCAAGGGGCAGCACACCGACGAGGAATTTATCGAAGCGCTGGAGGCTGCGGTCGAATTGCGGGCAACGGGCACGGTCAAGGCCATTGGCATGGGCATGAACGAGTGGGAGCGCACGGGGCGGATGGTCGAACGCTTTGATTTGGACTACATCCTGCTGGCCGGGCGCTACACGCTGCTGGACCAATCGGCGCTGCCCGAATTTTTGCCGCTGTGCGCAGAGCGCGGGGTGAAGCTGACCATGGGCGGGCCGTACAACAGCGGCATTCTCGCCCGCGATTTGAGCCAGCCGGTTTCTTTTGATTACCTGCCCGCGCCTGAGCATCTGGTGCAACAGGCCAAGGCGCTCAAGGCCGTCTGCGATCGACACGGCGTTGAGCTGCGGGCGGCAGCATTGCAATTTCCCTTTGGGCATGAAGCGGTGATTTCGGCGGTACCCGGCGCGGCGTCCGTGGCCGAGCTGGAGGACAACGCGCGCGTGATGCAGGTGGATATTCCGCCGGCTCTGTGGGCGGAGTTGAAGGCGGAAGGGCTGCTGCCGGAGGGGGCACCGACGCCCTAGCCGTTAAGTCATTACCTTCAACAGGGTGGTGAGTTGTAGGCCCATCACGCCGAATAGGATACCGAGAATACAGCGCTGGCCGGCGCGAAGTTCGGCAATGGCCCGCTCCATGCTCGCCAAGCGACGGTCTAACTGCTCGGCGATCCCTTCTAGCCGTCCAATGCGGCGGTCGTGGTCTTGCTGCGGAGTAATCGGTTCGTTCATGCGGTCATATCCTCGTCAGAATCATAACGGACGTTACACACCGACGCAGCCACGTTTCGGCATCCACCCCGGCTAGCCGCTACATCAACGGCGTATGATAGCCTTTGACCTTTCGAGCAAGGGCTGTCTGGTCTTTCTTTATGGCTATGGGTGCGGTCTCTGTGGACTCGGCAAAGGGCTGTACGGCCAAGGCGCTTTTCGTCGGGCTGGTTGGGGCAGTCTGCCTGGGCTTGGGTTCGACCTTCAACGATATGATCATCAAAGGCTCCGGCTTGGCGGTTTGGAATCTGACGCCGGGGGCGATCTTTTTATTTTTCTTAGTCGTTGTCGGCAATGGGCTGGTGCGTTGGGTCTATCCTCGTTTGGCGCTGGTGCGGGGAGAGTTGGCGGTGGTGTTTTTCCTGTTGCTGTTGGCCAATACGCTTTCCGGGCGCGGTTTGCCGGTGCAGCTACTGCCGGTGATGACCGGAGCCTCTTATTACGCGACTCCCGAAAATAATTGGCGAGAGCTGGTCCAGCCTTTTCTGCCGGATTGGCCGCTGCCGCAGGGGGATGAAGCTGTTCGTCGGTTTTACGAGGGCGCACCCGACGGGGCGATTCCCTGGGATGTATGGGTGGCACCATTATGCTGGTGGGCCATTTTCGGGTTGGCGCTCTTTTGGGCGATGATCTGCTTGATGGTCATCGTCAGGCGTCAGTGGGTCGAGCACGAGCGGCTGAGTTATCCGATGGTGCAGTTGCCGCTGGCGCTATTGGGCGGCGCGGGGCAGAAGCCTTTGTTGCGGCGGGGACTGGTATGGATTGGTTTTGCCGTGCCCTTTTTGCTCGGCTCGATCAATGCCCTGCACAACTATTATGGGGTCTTTCCCCAAGTGAGCTTGTCGCTGGGCTCGGTGGAGATCGTGCGCGGCATGCCTACGCTCGGGTTGGGGCTCAACCCCTCGATGGTCGGTTTCTCGTATTTCGTGCCGCAGAACATCGCCTCGGGTTTAGTGGTTTTCTTTTTGTTCAATCGCTTGCAGAGCGGGTTGCTGACGCAGTTTGCGTGGGGCGGCAGGGACGCCAGCATGGGTCCCTACAGCCAGTACACGGATTCGGTTATTATCTACCAGGCAATGGGGGGTATGATCGTGCTGGTGCTGGGGACGTTATGGGTGGGTCGGGAGCATTTGCGGGCGGTGTTGCGCCGCGCTCTACGCAGTGCTGCGGATGTCGAAGACGGCGACGAGATCATGTACTATCGCGCGTCGGTAGGTGGCGCGATAATTAGCTTTGTGGTGATGACCGTCTGGCTTTGGCGCACGGGAATGCCATTGCCAGTGGTGGTGATGTTGTTAGTCGGCTCGTTTGTCGGTTTTATGACCATCACGCGGGTGGTCGCCCAAGGGTGGGAGGCTTCGATGTTTCCGCCTAGCAACGGCACGGATTTCGTCATATCTTGGGTTGGTGCCTCGCTATTTGGTTTCAAGGGCACAGCCGGGCTGGCGTTGAGCTATGCCTGGGGAGTGGATCAGTTGATCGTGCTAATGGCTGCCTGCGCCAATGGCCTGAAGCTATTTACCGAGATAGATCTGGCCGGTCGGCGGCGGATGTTTTGGGGTATTTTAGCGGTGATTGTGCTGACGCTGACTTCGGTCATCGGACTGACGCTCTATCTGGCCTACAAGCACGGGGCGATCAATTTGTCGAGTTTTTACTTTAACAATGTAGCCCAGTATCCGTACAATTTTATGAGTAAGAACGTGCAGACTCCCGAGGGGCCGAGTCCAGGTATGTGGTCGCATACTTGGATCGGGGCGGGAATTATGGGTGCGTTGATGTGGTTGCAATATCGCTTCGTGTGGTGGCCTTTTCACCCGCTGGGTTTTCCGATCAGTTGTGTCTTCGGCTCAATGTGGTTTTCGGTATTCGTCGCTTGGGTGATTAAAGGCACAGTACTCAAATACGGGGGGTTGGGGCTTTTCGAGCGCTTGAAGCCGTTGTTTTTGGGCTTGATCTTGGGCGAGGCGGTCGTTGCCGGCTTCTGGGTGGTCGTCGATTATTGCACCGGGATGCAGGGCAGCCGCCTGGGCAATATCATCATGGGGTAGCGATCGCGTCGCGATCATACCATACGGAAGGCAGCTATGGCCAAACGACTGGTTTATTTTAACGGCGAGTTCGTCACCGAGTCGGAAGCGCGGATCTCGATTTTCGACTGCGCCCTGATGTATGGGGACATGGTTTTTGAGATGACGCGGAGCTTTGGGCAACAGCCCTTTCGGCTGCGCGAGCATCTGGAGCGGCTCTACGGATCGCTCAAATACGCGCAGATCGACTGCGGGCTGGACATCGACGCGATGGAGGAGGCGACCCACGAGACCATTGCCCGCAACCTGCCCGCGATCGGCGCGTTGGACTTCCAGATCATGCACGACGTCACGCGCTGTGCCCTGCCGCTGTACAATACCCTCGTCAAAGAGGGCACGGCCCCCATTGTCACCATCAATGTCTTCCCGCTGGTGCGGCACATCGGCGGGATGGCGCATCTCTATCAGGAGGGAGCGCACTTTGTCGTCCCGCCCCAGCAGTCGGTGCCCTCGCGCTACATTGATCCCAAGGCCAAAAACCGCAGCCGCATCTTCTACAAGATTGCCGAGTTGCAGGCCGCGCAGATGGAGGCCGGTGCCCAGGCGCTGTTGACCGACGAGCACGGCTTTATCACCGAGGGAACGGGCAACAACTTCTTCATGGTCCGCGACGGCCAAGTGATAACGCCCAAAGGACACAATGTCCTGCGCGGCGTGTCGCGCGGCGCGTGTATGGAATTGGCGAGCAAACTCGGTATTCCCCTATGCGAAGCCGATATTGAGCCTTACGATGTACGCGAAGCCGACGAGGCGTGGTTTACCAGCACCACGATCTGCATGGTGCCCATTACGCGCTTTAACTTTCAGGCAGTGGGTGACGGTCAAGTGGGGCCGGTGTATCGCCAGTTGCTAGCGGCGTGGTCTGAGGAAATGGGTGTGGACATCGCTGGTCAGGCGCGTCAGTACGCCGAGATGATGGAGGGGTGGATCCCCTAGGAGAGCTTCGATTATGAGCGATAATCCCACAGACGCCGAGCGCTTCTTCTTCGACAACAACGGCTATTTGGTGCTGGAAAATTTCCTCGCGCCGGATCGGGTCGCGGCCCTCTACGCGGCGCTGGAGCGCACCATTGAGCGCCGGCGAGACCCTCAGTTCAGGCGCGAGCACGAGCCAGCTTTTGCCGACCGGCTCGACGCGGCCAACGTGCGGGTCATGCACCTGCTGGCCGAAGACCCGCTCTTTTTGGCAATGCTCGACTACGAGCCGATGATGGCCTACGTCCACGGTCTCTTTAACGAGATGCCGCATCTGCATTCGACGGACGCCTTCTACGAGATCGAACCCGCCGACTACCACGGGCAAGGCTGGCACATCGACGGCATTCAGGATGGCTTCCGCAACCTCAAGCCGCACATCCCGCTGTTGCAGTTCAAGGTGGGTTACTACCTGAGCGACATGAGCGCACCCGATCAAGGCAACTTGACCTTAGTGCCCGGCAGTCACAAGGCACTGCTGGAGCCAGATACAGGGAATGGTATGCCCGGGGCCGTGCAGATATGTGGCGGCCCGGGGACGGCGGTGCTCTTCCACAACGCGATGTGGCATACGGCCGGGCCCTTTACGCGTAGCGGGGGCAAGCGGGTGATGCTGTACTATGGGTACGAACATCCGTGGATGCTGGCGTGTGCCGAGCAGTGGCGCTACGATCAGGTTTTTTTGCAGGGGCTCTCGCCGACGCAGCGGCGCTTTTTCCACGGGTTTGTGTTCGACCCGCCGGAGTACCGCTGGGGATGAACTGGAACTCGCCCGATCTACGAGGTCGCCGCCAGTTGGGTCTGGCCCTGTTTTTGATCTCGCTGGGGATGCTGTTTGGGGCCAGCATCGCGGCTTTTGCCTACCTGCGACTGACCAGTCCGGCGCTGCAGGGGAGCGAACGCATGGAGCTGCCGCTGGCGCTTGGCGTTTCGACGGCGGTGCTGTTGGGCGCTGGGGTGGCGATGTACAAGGCGACGCAGAACGCCAAGCGCGGGCACTTCCCGCTTCTGCGGCGGTGGTTGGCGTGGGCTTGGGTGACGAGCGCGTTGTTTATCGCCGTGCAAGTGCCGGCGCTGGTGCAGCTACTCGACCGCCACCAGGCCTTGGGGGTGAGTGTCTATGGCATTGCGTTCGCGCTGGTTGTAGTTCACGCGCTGCATGTGGTGGGCGGGATGGTGCCGTTGTCGATGCTGGCGTGGAAGGCGCGCATGGAGCGACTCGATAGCGAGCATTTGCTCTCAGTGCGGGCCTGCGCTGCGTACTGGCATTTCCTCGAAGCGGTGTGGATTGCGCTGTTGGGTGCGTTTTTTGTATGGGGGTGAGATGGTGTGCGGGCATTGGTCGGTTGCTATCTGCGCTACGCCATTCGCTTGATTGTTATGACCCCCCACGTTATTAATTTAGCCCTGAAAGTGCAATGACCGCGCCCGTCGTCAGATCGAGTTGTTGTAGAAACACCTTGCCGATGTAGTCATTGGCCAACGGGATGTGGGCGGAGCAGCGGCCAATCTGGCCGATGGGATGGAGCAACTTGATGTGCTTGACGATGTAATGGGTGAGAC
>JAJEEZ010000054.1:0-2931 GCA_022820705.1 Candidatus Latescibacterota bacterium
AAATGACCCTAACTTGATATTTTTCAATAGAATCCGTAGGTTATGAAAACTTTTTAGTATCGCTGTCACACCCCATTTTGTCAAGCTCCTTATGGCCACTTACATCCTCGGCATTTCCGCGTTCTACCACGATAGCGCGGCCTGTTTGGTGCGCGACGGCCAGATCGTCGCTGCGGCGCAGGAGGAGCGATTCTCGCGCGTTAAACACGATCCGGATTTTCCCGCTCGCGCCGTCTCCTACTGCCTGCGGGAGGGCGGTATTGAGGCCAAGGATTTGCACTGTGTGGGGTTTTACGACAAACCCTTGCTGACCTTTGAACGCCTGCTAGAGACCCATTTAGGCACGGCGCCGTTGGGCCTCCGCCTCTACTGGAAGAGCATGCGGGTATGGCTGGAGAAAAAGCTGTGGATCCCGCAGCTAATCCAAGAGCAGCTAGGCTGCGATGTACCCGTGCTGTTCAGCGACCACCACGAGTCGCACGCTGCGTCGGCCTTCTATCCGTCGCCGTATCGAGAAGCGGCGATTGCGACCTTGGATGGAGTCGGCGAGTGGACTACTACCAGCTATTGCTACGGACGAGATGCCGAAATTCACAAGCTGGCCGATATCCAGTTCCCCCACTCGCTGTGTTTGTTCTATTCGGCCTTTACCTACTTTGCGGGCTTCAAGGTCAACTCCGGCGAGTACAAGCTGATGGGGCTGGCCCCTTATGGCGAGCCGAAATACGTCGATCTAATGCTCAACGAGATAATCGACCTGAAAGACGACGGTTCCTTCAAGCTCAACACTCGTTATTTCAATTACCTATCCGGCTTGACGATGACCAGTCGGGCTATGGACAAGCTCTTCGGGGGACCGCCCCGGCGGCCAGAGACGCCGCTGACCCAACGCGAGATGGATATTGCGCGCTCCTGTCAGGTCGTCACCGAGGAAGTCATGTTGCGCATTGCCCACACGGTGCATCGAGAAACCAAACTCAAAAACTTGTGCATGGCCGGTGGCGTGGCCCTCAATTGCGTCGGCAACGGCCGCATCTTGCGCGAGGGCCCCTTTGAAAATATCTGGATTCAGCCGGCGGCGGGCGATGCCGGTGGGGCCTTGGGCGTCGCGCTGGCGCTGTGGTATAACCACTTGGGCCACGAGCGGGTGGCAGACGGCGAAAACGACGCGATGCAGGGGGCGCTGTTAGGGCCTGAGTACGGGGATGAAGAGATCTACCAGTGCATTGAGCAGCAGGCGGGGGTGGCACACAAACTCGCCGAGGACGAACTGCCAGTGCGCGTGGCCGAGCTGTTAGCTGCGGGCAAGGTCGTCGGCTTTTTTCAGGGGCGGATGGAATTTGGGCCGCGTGCGCTCGGTGCCCGGTCGATCTTAGGCGACCCGCGCTCCACCCAGATGCAGTCGGTGATGAACCTCAAGATCAAGTTCCGCGAGAGTTTCCGCCCCTTTGCCCCGACGGTCCTGCGCGAATGCGTGCACGAGTTCTTTGAGTTGGATGCCGATTCGCCCTACATGTTGCAAGTGGCCCCAGTTAAAGCGGAACGGCAGATTCCCATGAGCGAGGACCAGCAGCGGCTATTTGGCATCGACAAGCTAAACGTGCCGCGCTCGGATATGCCGGCGGTCACCCACGTAGACTACTCGGCGCGGGTGCAGACGCTGCGCCGGCAAGATCACCCGCGCTACTACGACGCGATTCGCGCCTTTCAGAGCCTGACCGGCTATCCAGTGGTGGTCAACACGTCCTTCAACGTGCGCGGCGAACCCATCGTCCAAAGCCCAGAAGACGCCTATCGCTGCTTCATGCGGACCGAGATGGATTTTTTGGTCATAGGCTCTTATATCTTGGACAAGAAAGACCAGCCGCAGTGGCAGGAAGAGCTGGATTGGCAAGAGGAGTTCGAGCTTGACTGAGGTCAAGAGCTACTGGGGGGTTGCGGTGCCCACACGCGGCGATTTGCGCCGATTCGGAATCGTGCTAGCGGCGTTGTTGGCCTTGCTCGGTGGCTATCTGTGGTACGTGGAAGCGGTGGGCATTGCCCAGCTTGTACACGCGGCCTCGCTGGTGTTGCTCGGGACCGGCTTGGCGCTACCCGTCGCGCTGAAGCCGATCTACTTTCCCTACATGTGGCTGGCGAGAATCGTGGCCTTTGTCAATATCCACTTGCTCTTGGCACTGGTTTTCTACACGCTTTTTACGCTGATCGGGCTTGGCATGCGCCTTTTGGGGCGCGATCCGCTCGACCGCAAAATCGCTCCCGACGCGGAAAGTTACTGGCAGCATCGGGCCTCTTCTCTGTTCCCCCGCGACCATTATCGCAAGCGCTTTTGAAGCCTCACTAAGCCTTGCTCTTGTTTTGGGCAGCCGTTATATTTACACCTCTTGGGAGGCCCCTTAAAACGGCCTCAAATGGATTCTACGGAAGAAGTTAGCTCATTCGCCGAAGACAGCCATTGGATGCGCGAGGCCCTGCGCGAGGCCCTGCGCGCCGGCCGTCGCGGCGAGGTTCCCGTCGGAGCTGTCGTCGTCGGAGCCGGGCGGGTTTTGGGCCGGGCCGGCAATGCCATTGAAGCGACGCAGGATCCCACAGCCCACGCGGAGATGCTGGCCTTGCGCCAAGCCGCAGCAACACTGGGGACGCGGCGCTTGTTGGCAACGACGCTCTACGTCACTTTGGAACCTTGCGCCATGTGTGCCGGGGCCGCGGTTTTAGCCCGAGTGCCACGGTTGGTCTTCGGGGCCACCGATCCTAAATCCGGTGCTTGCGGCTCGTTGTGTAACATTGCGGCGGATCCTCGGCTCAATCATCGCTGTCAGGTCCGCGGCGGAGTGCTAGAGCGAGAATGTGCCGAGTTGCTCAAGGGGTTTTTTATGGCCCTGCGAGCGGCCAAATAGATTGAGGAGAGGTGCCAGAGTGGTCGAACGGGCC
>JAJEEZ010000507.1:0-2823 GCA_022820705.1 Candidatus Latescibacterota bacterium
AGCTTGCGCACGCCCTCATCCAAATTCAAGCCATCGGCTTCGGCTTGGCTTTTTAGCTCGTCGATTTTCTTTTGTAGCTCGACGAGGTCGCGTTCAAAATCGAGGTAAAATCCACTGTTATTCACCGGACAAAACCTCCTAGGTTAAATTCGCAATTCACGCCAACGCACCTAGCGCCGCCTCAACTCGGTCCAGCGCCTTTTCAAGCAGGTCCAGCGACGTGGCGTAGGAAAGCCGGATGTGCTCGTAGGTGCCAAACCCAGCACCGGGCACACAAGCCACCTTGGCCTCTTCAAGCAAGTACTCGCACAATGCTACTGAATCGCGGACCTTACTACCGTAGTACGCGGAAACATCGGGATAAGCGTAAAAGGCCCCCGATGGCAACGTGCATTCCACGCCCTCTATGGCGTTGAGGCGCTCGACCATGTAGCGCCGCCGCTCATCAAAGGCCTGGCGCATTTCCTCGACCGACTCCTGCGGGCCATCGAGCGCCTCGACAGCCGCTTTCTGCGCCATCGACGAAGGGTGCGACACCTCTTGGCTTTGCACCTTGTTCATTCCGGCGATAATCTCCTCGCTGGCACCCGTATAGCCGATGCGCCAGCCGGTCATCGAATAGGCCTTCGATACTCCATTGACCACAATGCTAAATTCCTTGGCCTCCGGACTACAAGCGGCAATCGAGTGGTGCTCAGCTCCGTCGTAGATCAGCTTCTCGTAGATTTCATCGCTGAGCACATAGACCTCGTGCTCGACGGCCACTGCCGCCAAACTCTCCAACTCTTCGCGGGTGTACACCGCGCCGCTGGGATTAGACGGCGAGCACAAAAAGAGCATCCGCGTGCGGGGCGTGATGGCAGCGCGGAACTCGTCCGCAGTCAGCTTAAGTCCATTAGCAGCCTGGGTCTCGACGATCACCGGCTCGCCGCCCACTATCCGCGGCTGCTCGCAGTAGGTCACCCAATACGGCGTGGGGATAATGACCTCGTCGCCGGGGTTGACCAGCGCCGCCACCGCCAAAAAGAGCGAGTGCTTGGCCCCATTGTTGACGATCACTTCGTCGGTGGTGTAAACCAAGCCATTGTCGCGCTCGAATTTGCGGCAGATCGCCTCCTTGAGCTCGATGATCCCCGACCCCGGCGTGGTGTACTTGGTAAAGCCCTCAACAATGGCGCGGATGCCAGCGTCTTTGACGTTTTGCGGCGTATCGAAATCCGGCTCGCCCGCCGACAGGGAAACCACGTCGATACCAGCGCGCTGCATAGCCGCAGCCCGCGCCGAAATCTGCATGGTGACCGACGGCTGGACGCGCTGTACATTGTGCGAAAGTGGCATAGTTCCTCAGGTGGTGTATTCGGCGTTCAGGCGCACGTACTCGTACGTCAGATCGCAGGTAAAAATTTCAGCCGTCGCCTGGCCCATCGCCAAGTCGATGTCAATCGCCATTTCCTCCGCCTGCATGGCCGCACTCAGCTTATCTCCGTCGAAATCGAAACCAGCGCCGTTGCCGTAGATGTCGGTGCCACACAGCGACACGCGCGCGGTCTCGGGGTCGAACTCGACGCCGGCGTACCCCATCGCGCACAGAATGCGTCCCCAGTTGGGATCGTTGCCAAACGCCGCGGTCTTCACCAAGCTCGAATTGGCCACCGCAATGCCGACTTGTCTCGCTTCCGCTTCGGTCGCGGCACCGCGCACCGCTATGGTGATCAGCTTGGACGAGCCCTCGGCGTCGCACGCGATCGCCTGGGCCATCTGCCGGCACGCGTACTCAATGCCCTCGTAGAGGCGCGCGCAATCGCGTTCGCCTAGCTCCGCGCCGTCGCCATTGGCCATCAAGATCACCGTGTCGCTCGTGCTCATGTCGCCGTCAACCGTAATGCAGTTAAACGTGCGCTGGATGGCCTGCGACAGCAGCTCTTGCAATTGTCCGCTGGGCACGGCCGCGTCCGTAGTCACCACCGCCAGCATCGTCGCCATGTTGGGTGCGATCATCGCCGCTCCTTTGGCCATCGCTCCAACTACGGCGCGGCCCGATTCCAACTCTACCTCGACGGCGCAACTCTTCGGCACAGTGTCCGTAGTCATGATCGCCTCAGCGGCAGTTGCACCGCCTTCCTCGGACAACGCCGCGACAATCCGCGGGATGCCCGCTTCAATTTTGTCAATCGGCAGCGGCACGCCGATCAAGCCGGTGGAGCAGACCAGCACTTCTTCCGTTTGCAGACCCAACTCGCTCGCCGTCAAGGCGCACATCCGCCGGGCGTGATCCAAACCGACGTCGCCGTTGCAGACATTGGCGTTGCCGCTGTTGAGAATGACGGCCCGCGCCCTGCCATCGGCGAGGTGCTCGCGGTCGATGGCAATTGGCGCGCCCTGCACCTTGTTGGTGGTGTACACCGCGGCGGCATTAGCCGGGCGTGTCGAATACACCAGCGCCAAATCCTTAGCACCCGATTCCTTAACACCCGTCTGGATGCCAGCCGCCCGGTACCCACTCGGCGCAGTGACCCCACCGCCCTCGATAATTCTCATAGCACTCAGTCCGTTCCCGTCGCGCCGACAGCTAGCTCGGAGGCTTGAATCGCCTTCGCCGAACAAATGTTGCCGTCGTCTAGTATGTTCACCGCTATCCTCCTTTTAGATGACGCAAGACCACCATAGAATCAACGCCAACTGGCGAATCTAAGGTGATTGAAATTGAGCACATCAACGCCCTGCTTGCCCAAGTAATTTGATAGACGAAAGTCATCCGTGAGTACTAAATACTGGTCATTCACCAAGTCAATAATAGCGGCATCTGTCAAGCCGAATTTTACA
>JAJEEZ010000074.1:0-6034 GCA_022820705.1 Candidatus Latescibacterota bacterium
CAAATCATAAGAAGCAGATCTGCGCCGACCCGATTTTCCCCATCATCAATCCCGAGCATCCAAAACTCGACTAGAATATTGACACCCGAATCGCCGAAGCTGCTGATTTCCGCGTCCGGTCGTTCCTCAATAGGCAACTCAGATCCAGACAGCACCTTCGGATGACTGGCAACAACCTCCCTCACCAACCGTAGCATGGTATGGAGATCGGTCTTGTAGGCCACTGAGAATTCAAGTGAGTAACGCTGTTTCTTGTTGTTGTGCGTCCAGTTGACAAATGACAATGTAATGAACTGTTCGTTTGGAACTATGATGTCCTTGCCGTCAAAGGTCTCCAAAGTCGCCGACCGCATATTCAGCTCGCGGAGTGTCCCGGAATGTCCATCGTCGAACTCAATGTAGTCGCCAGGGGTGATTGAGCGGTCAAAGAGGATAATCAATCCAGAAACGAAATTCGCAGCGATCTTTTGCAGGCCGAACCCAAGGCCGACGCCGAGTGCTCCACCAAAGACCGCGAGAGCAGTGAGATTGATGCCCATCGCCCCAAGAAGCAACAGGAAAATGCTGACATACAGGCCGATCTGGAACAGCTTGATGATCATCTCACGCGTCCCGACATCCAGCGCGTGGCGGTTGCGGATAGCTTCTTTGCCAAACGTGTTTAAGATGCTACCAAGCCAAAACAGCACACCGCCTGCAACAAAGGTACGCCCGAGCGAAAGCAGAGAAATGCGGATGGTGCCAACATCGAGGGAAACTGCATCGAGCCACACACTGACTTCATCGAGCCAACCGAAGACGCGGAGCGTTGCCAAGGGGATCACGATCCATGTGAATAGACCGGAGACAAGGGTATTGCCGACAAAATCTGAGATGATGCGATAGAAGAACGCGACGACCGCGACGCTTTGGGCAATCCGGACTAGCCAACTCTGGCCCACTGAAGCAACGCAGACCTCAATCGCGACGCCCAGCAGTAGTATATTCAGCGCGGGAGAGACCAGATTGCGCGTCCGGTAGAGCATTGTACGCAGGTAGAGCAGCGGTCCGGACTTCGGTTCAGCTTCGAATACGCGGACCCTGCTTTGGACTACTAGGCCGATCAGAAGCGCAACGAGGACTGCGACAATTGTCGCGGCGACCTGTACATTGAGTCCTGGGAGCAATGTCGAAGCACTGACCGTCCCCCAAAACTGTTGCACAGCGTCGAGCATATCTTCGGTCGTCATACCTTACGAAAATTCCTTCCGTCGCTGAATGTTAATCAAGTGGCAACGCGCATCTAGCAGCTATCCTCAGTTGCGTGAACCGACGTGGTAGCCCAGCGACAGTCCCCCTCTGTATCAGACGATTTCCGGCTCTGTTTCTGCAAGCTCCCCGGTCGCGCCCGATTTGTATTCTTCTAAGGGATCGAAATCGTCGAGCGTGCGGGCCACAACCTGCGTTCCCGTGGTCAACCCAATGTTGAAAAGCGCCTCCCCCTCGTGCGTCAAAGGCAGATTGGTGCGGCCGATGATCACGCCATCCACCGGAGCTTCTATCTCAGTTTCCGTCTCGCCCAGCGGATCGGACACAATGGCCAAGACTTGGCCCATCTTCACCCGTGCTCCTATGGGCTTGATGGCCCGCACGACCCCGCTACAGGGCGCACGCACCCATTGACTTGAACGCAGGATCAAGGGGTCGTGAGCCTGCCTGGTGCTCCTCAGCGGCGGCAACATGCCCAGTTCCCGCATCACCCGCATCACTCCCTTGACGCCAGCGCGGATGGCGGCCTCGTCAAAGCGCAGTGCTTCCCCCGCCTCATAGACGATGACCGGTACGCCGTGCTCATGGG
The DNA here is from genome assembly GCA_022820705.1 of Candidatus Latescibacterota bacterium. Classification (GTDB taxonomy): domain Bacteria; phylum Latescibacterota; class UBA2968; order UBA8231; family UBA8231. Next base: position 1,838 of record JAJEEZ010000074.1, read on the forward strand.
CCGCCGCACGCAGGCTTCCCTCGGGAAATCCCGCGTTGATCACGAGCGGCACACCGAAAGCGCGCCCCATGCGTTCGGCTTCGGCGTCGTCGAGGTTTACGCGGATTTGCGGATAGTTGTCCCGATGCACGGCACCGGTGTGCAGGTCAATGCCGTGGGTGGAACCCACGACGATCTCGTCGAGAAACAACTTGGCGAGGCGAGCAGTGAGAGAGCCTTTGGTCAGCCCTGGGAACGAGCGATTGAGATCCCGGCGGTCCGGCAAATACCGGCTGAGATTGAGAAAGCCCGGGACATTGACGATCGGCACGGCGATAAGCGCCCCACGGAGTCGCTTCAGCGCGCTTAGTTTGACGAGACGCCGGATAATCTCCACGCCATTGAGCTCGTCGCCGTGTACGGCCGCCGACACGAACAACTGCGGACCATCTCGGCGGCCGTTGATGACGTGAACCGGCATGGTCAGCGGCACGCGGGTTGAAAGATCGACAAGGGGCAGGTCGATTTGGGTCCGCGTACCAGGGCCAACTTCCGACCCGTTGATGCAGACGACCTGCGATGGTCTTGGCGCACGCGCTTTCATCAATTAACCCCTGCCGCGAGTCCTAGTCTTCATAGGTTTGGCATGGCTCTCTATAAAAGAGATGATCCGCCCAGCGATATCGGAACCCGTCGCCTTCTCGATTCCCTCCAGTCCCGGTGATGAATTTATCTCCATGAGCACGGGGCCGTGGTTGGAACGCAAAAGATCGACGCCGGCGACATTGAGACCCATCACCTTGGCTGCTCGTACAGCGGTCGAGCGCTCTTCGGGGGTGATGCGGATCTTCATAGACGAGCCACCTCGGTGCAGATTGGAACGGAACTCGCCCGGCGCACCCTGGCGCATCATGGCCCCGACGACGCGGTTGCCAACTACAAAGGCGCGAATGTCGGCACCGCCCGCTTCCTTGATGAACTCTTGGACTAAGATGTTGATCTTAGCACCCCGGAATGCCTCAAACACGCTCTTTGCCGACGACATAGTATTGCTGAGGATAACGCCGATGCCCTGAGTGCCTTCTAGTAGCTTAATAACGACGGGCGGGCCATTCACCATCTTGATCATTTCCTCGGCATGACTTGCCGAATTGGCAAATCCGGTAACCGGCAAGCCAATGCCCTCGCGCGACAAAAGCTGCAATGAACGCAATTTGTCGCGCGAACGACCAATGGCCACGGACTCGTTCAGCGGCCAGACTCCCATCATCTCGAATTGGCGCAGTACCGCAAGGCCGTAAAAGGTAATCGACGCACCAATGCGCGGGATCACAGCGTCATAGCCTCTAAGGGTAAGGGATTCACCCTGGTATATCACTTGAGGACGGTGCGCCGTGATATTCATGTTGCACTGGATCGTGTTGATAATGTCGATAGTGTGCCCCTTGGCCTCCGCGGCCTCGACGAGGCGCTTATGGCTGTAGAGATTCGGGTTGCGGGCCAGCATGGCGATTTTCATAAACGCGTCCTTTCGGTAGTGGTTTTAGGGGATTTCTTCACTTTCCTACGGGGCTTACCAGCGCGATATGAAGCGTTCGGATCAACGATCAGGCGACCGCGCATGGCTTCGCGGCCAATGAGCATGCGGAATCCCATCTCGTCGCGGTTGGTAAGGGTGAGTTCAATCGGCCAAAAGCCAGCGCCGATTCTGAGGCGAGTCGAGATGACGTAGCGCCGCTCGCGCGTGCCCCCGGAATTAGTCACCCAACGCCGGTCGCTAAGCGGTGCGGTGCAGAGCACGACCGAGACGTCGTCGCGCTGTAGGGGATAGACGTAAAAGCTAACCCAAGGACGTCCATCGACTTCATACGTATTGATATCCCACGCATGCAATGCCGACGTCTTGGCACCCGTATCGAGCTTCGCCTTGATGGCAACGATGCCAAGCGCCGGCAGGGATGCCCATTCGCGCCAGCCGCAAATTCGCCGCTCCGCAACGGCAGGATAACGTGTTCTCGTCCGCTTTTTCGCAGTCACAGATCCAATCTCACCAAACGTCGGAAGCACAGCTAGCCCGACCCGCTACGTTCGGGCCTGTCCCCAAACATAGATCGGCGGGACCACCCATTCTCCCCTACGTTCCTCCATACTTATGGGTGGCCCCGCCTCAGCAGAGCCACCCACTCCTCGTCTGTCCCCATAATATGGGCGGCCCCGTCTTGTCCATCAACTTACTCTATATTCGGGCAGCCTTTCTAACGCAGGCGGTACTCGATAGCCATATTCAGGCCCTGCGTGGGATCCTGGCCGCGCTCTTTGGCGATAGAACCGGTGACATTGAGATTGACCTGATTCTCGATGAAGAAGATGAATCCCGATCGCACCTGATTAACCACTGTTGCATCGACGTCCGGCTCGCTGCGCGAAGCCGTTAGGATGTTGCTGAGCGTAAAGTCAATGCGATTGGTCACCTCATACAGATAGTTCAGCGAACTCGACAACGTAAAGACCTTGGAGCCAAAATCGCCAGTGAACGGCGAAGAGTACTGAGCGCCGAAGTCGAACTGGGACCTCCAGCCCACAGGCCGCGAGTATCGCACTCTTAGAGACAATCCCGGGTCTTGACGAGGGGTGTCCACGTCCTTCGTCAACGCCTCGAAGCGGATGCCTGAGCGCACATCCCAGCCGATAAAGCGCTCGTTCACATGTTCTTGGAAGAGCACTTCATCGACGCGCAGCGAGCCGACGGCACCGAATCCTCCATGAACAAACAGTCCAGACTCGGCGATAACTTGCTCCATCGCTTCGAACCACTTGACCTTGTAACGGTCGCCAAATTCGGTCTCAAACTCGCCTTGGCGCTCGATCACCTGCGCTAGCGCGATCAGCGTCTTTTTCGGCAGCGGCCCCTCGATCAATCCTTCACTCAGCAGGAATTGCTCAATACGCACCGCCTGGGCAAGCGGTGTAACGCGGATAAAGCGTCCGTACCCCACACCCGGCGTCACGTCGAAAGTCGGACGATCGAAGTCGCTGTTACCCGTGACGCGAAGTTCGCCGGAGTAAAAAAGATCACCTTCCGGCTTGAAGTACTTTCTGATTCCTGAACCGGCTACGAAATTGTAGGAGCCTTCCTGCGTGCCGTCAGCCGTCCGCCGCGTCAATCCGACGCCGTTGAAGTTCATATCCCAAGCGTAGGGCAGGGAGTTGTAATAACGGTGGTACAGCAGCGAAGCCGAGCCGTCGCTGGTTCCGGTGTCGCTGCCACTGCCTGCGTAGGAGTACGTACCGCCGAGGCGTAGCTGCTGGGCCGTGCTCACTGGAACATCGTAGTCCTTTGGAGAGACCGCCCGCAGTTGGGACGGCATTACTAAGGCGACAGTAGTGAGCAGAGCCAAAACCGTGCGCGTGTTTATCATTGTGTTACTCCTTGGGTTAAGATTTGTAGTGAATTGGGGGTTGGACCGATACCCTACAACCCCCAACTCAACAGTGGTGTTACCCCTCCTCTGAGGACGAAGGACCATCCTTGTTTATTTCTTCCAGATCCTGCGTCCATTGCTCCATGTGTTTTTTGGCCAAATCGCGTCCTCCCATGCCGAACGCGATTGCTGCGGCGATTGCTGCTGAACCGAGGATGAGCCCAAAGGCGAGGGTAATGATCTCGTTGGCGATGCCCATCTCCCTGAGCCCCATGAAAAGCGCCAATGCCACGATGGCAACCCGGACGATAGTGCCGAGTATGCTGCCATAGGCTCCCCCTTTTCTGGACGCGATGCGGCCAAACACAGACGCGAGGTAAAGCCCAAAACCAAAGATCACCGCGCCCAAGACGATCTTGCCGAACAGCAGCGTCAGCTTCACGAGCATACCGGCCAAATCCTGAAATCCGAGTTGCGCGGTCGCCTCAATAGCAGAAAAGAGGAGCACGGCCACCATGGCGAGATAGCCCGCCAGTTGCGACGGCGGGCGTTCCAGCGCAAAGGTCGCCTCCGTCGTTGAAGGACGCTCTTCAGCAGAGGTCGCCTCCGCTATGGAAGGCGAGCGGTCCTCAGCAACGGTCACCTCCGCTATTCCAAGGCGCTGTAGCAGCGCGTTGAAACCTATTTGCCGGAGCACATCATCAACCACGCGGGCTACCAATCGAGCCATCAGATAGCCGATGAGGAGGATACCAGCGGCGACCAAAATAGACGGTACTGCCGCCAAGGCCCCTTC
>JAJEEZ010000125.1:0-9713 GCA_022820705.1 Candidatus Latescibacterota bacterium
TATTTCGAGGTGGTGTACACCAACCGCCAGTCCGACCAGAAGCTAGCGCCAACGCCGCTATTCATCATCTCCGAAGGGATCTCGGTGTCGGCCACCAACCGGTACAACGAATTCGGCCGCGATTTTATCGACGTGCGTCGGCGCTTCGTCGAGGCAGGGAATCGCAATTATCTCCAAGACATCGATACCTACCGCATGGTGTTGGGATTGGATCACCGGCTCGGGCGCTTTGACGCTGACTTGTCTTTTTCCTACGGCCGCAGCGAGGGGACCAGTATCAACGAGGGCCGTTTTATTCGCAGCAATGTCGAGCAGGCACTGGGTCCAGACGAGGATTGCACTGGCGACTGCGTGCCGCTGGACCTTCTCCACGGCCCCGGCACCATCACCGAGGAAATGCTGAGCTACATCCAGTACACTGGCATCGGCCGAGGCTATTCCCGGCAGCAGATCTTGCAGTGGAATCTGACTGGGGAGGTGGCGCGTCTGCCTGCCGGTCCGCTGGCAGTGGCGGCTGGTCTCTCCTCGCGCTGGGAGGCGGGGGCCTATCTCCCCGATCCCATGACCGCATCGGGAAATACCACTGGCAGCAAAGCGTTCCCCACTGAGGGCTCGTACTCGGTTAGGGCGCTGTACGCAGAAACCCAACTGCCGATCTACCAAGCAGGAGCTGTCAGCCTCGATGCAACGGCCGCCGGACGCGCCTTCGACTACGACACCTTCGGCGGGGGTTTCACCTATGAAGCCGGAAGCCGTCTCCAGCTTTCCCAAGGCCTAGCTTTCCGGGCCACCTCCTCTAACGCATTTCGCGCGCCCAGCATCGCCGAAATGTTTCTCGGAGTCAGCGATTCCTTCCCCTTGGTCAGCGATCCCTGTAGCAGGGTGGACGAAGCGGGTAATGCCCGGGAGCTGACCGCTCAGCAGGAGCGCAATTGCGCCGACCAAGGCATCCCGGACGATTTTGAAGACTCGCGCGCCCAGCTATTGGCCAAGTTAGGTGGCTCCACGGATCTCGATCCGGAAAAGGCCGCGATGATCACTGCGGGCGTGGTGTATCAGCCGGATTTCTTGGGGGGATTAGACCTGACCGTCGATTACTATACCACCAAGATCAAGGATGAGATCGGCACCCTGCCAGCCAGCCTCATCCTGAGCAACTGCTACTCGCAGGACGCGCCATCCGACTGCGATCAAGTCGTGCGCGATCCGGACAACCATCTGATCACCCAGATCCTAGCGACCAATACCAATATCGGGGAGACTGAAACTAGCGGTGTGGATTTCGGACTTAACTACATTGCAGATGCGCCCATTGGTGTTATCTCGGCGCAGTTCGAGAGCAACATGCTCGTCAAGTACGAACAAACGCTGCCCTCAGCCAGCGGTCCTGAGTTGGTCAAGGGTTTGGGTTACTACGACTTGGGCGTGTTTCCCAAGTGGCGTCACACCGCTTCCATTAGCTTGGCCAAGGAGCGTTTTTCCGTTGGGTTGACGTGGCGCTACGTTGGCGGATTTGAAGAGTGCGAAGACGACGACTGCAAGGGCAAGTACCGCGAGGACGTAGAAGAAGTGCCCCCGAGCCGCAAGGTTGATCATAACAGTGTTTTCAATGTGCGTGGATCCTATGAACTGGGGACGGCTCTTGGGCTCTCCACGCTGACCGTCGGCATCAACAATCTACTCGATCAGCCGCCAGCGGTGATCTTCAATGGGTTCCTCGGCACTTCTGATTCCAACACGTACGACTTTATGGGCCGCTACCTATACGTGCGCCTGTCCCATTCTCGGTAGGGTCCCCCTACCGAGAATGGGCGGACTGCTGACTGCTAATAATCGTACGTCAGTGAAATATTCCAGCGGCGTCCTAACCCGAGGAAGACGCGAGCGCTGGCGGCGTCGTGATTATCGCCGTCATCGGCATCAGACACGTAGGTTTCGTCGAGCAAATTGAAGACGTGCAGTCGCAGTTTCATATTGCTAAACGAAGCGCCGGGCAGCGTGTAACTCGCGTGTAGATCCACCAGATTGTAATCGGGGAGTTTCCAAGACTGTGCTCGGTCGGAGGGGTCGGTGCGGTTGGCGGGATCAAATTTGGCGTAGTGATCCATGAATCGCCGCACACCTAGCGAGGCGTAGAGACCGCGCGTGGGAAATACCGCGCCGCTCAGGCGCATGGTCTTTTGCGCTGCGTCGCCCACCTTTAGCCCTTTGGCATAGACTTGAAATTCGCCGATCGTCTCTGGATCCTCTTCGGGCGAAAATGTGGTGTTGACATCGTTGAGCCATTCCCAAGTGCCCAGCGACACCATGCCGCGCACCTCAAATTTGGCATGGAGCCGCGCCTTCAGGTCGAACTCTACGCCGGTATGCAGCGCGTCAATGCCGTTCAGCAAAAATCGGAAGCTCTGTTCGAGCTCCTCGCTATAAATACTTTTGGGCCACGAGCGGTCGATCCACTTGGTGTAATAGAAGTTTGCGTTGCCGGTAAACATGCCGCGTTTGAAATAACCGGCACCCAGTTCAAAAGAAGCGACCTTTTCATTAAACGTGGGATCGTACAGGCTGTTGTCGTAGTGGTAAACCGAGTCGAATTTGGGCGAGGTTGAAAGCCAGCCCACGTTGGCATACACATTGACTGTGGGCGTGGCGTTGTAGTTGCCACCCACTTTCATGGTGTAGCCGGGGAAGTTCTCCCAGGCTGTTTGGTCCCAATCGCCATCGACCTTGGCGCGGAAATAGTCGATGCGCTTATAACCTGTCGTCGATCCCGAGGTACTCAAAAAGGCCGTGAATTTGTCAAACTGTCCTTCGAGCTGGGCAAAGCCTCCACCCCAGCGCGTAAGGCCATCGTTGTGGTAGGAGACTTTGTCGCCGAGTCGCTTGACCGAGGTCGTGGCATTGTTGTCCCATTCAAAGACGTAGTAATCGGCACCGAGTAAGTTGCGCACTTCGCGCCAGTGTTCCCCTTTGTAATAGCGCAAATCCGTGCCAAAGGTCAGCTTGTAGATGTCGCTCAAATGGTATTCAGCCGTGCCCAAATACCCATACCAAAAGTGTTGATTGACCGAGTTGCGGATAATGGTCTGTGCTGCAATTTCGTCGGCACCCACTGCGCCGGCAGCCACCAACGCGGAATCGGCTTGGGTATTCAACTCGTCGGCCACGCGTTGCCAGTTGATGGTGCCATCTTCTAGCGCACCTGGGTTGGAACCCAAACGCCCGGTGCCGCCGCCTTTGCCGCGCGAGAAATAGAATACATTGGACAACATGAATTGCGCGTTGGGGGTCCAGTACCAGTTCAAATTGGCCTGGGGTTTGTGGTAAAAATTTTCGCGCTCCATGATGATTTCGCTGTCGCGCGCATCGTGGATGCTGCCGTTGTAATACTCTTGATAGGACGAAAAGGGCGAGCGTCCCCAGTTGGGATTGTAATCGACGCCGTAGTTTCTTGCGCCCTCAACGTCAATGCCGAGTGAGCGGGCGTAATCGGCGTCAAAGGTTGCAATGGATTGTTTGTAGAGACGGTGCCCGTGGCGCTGCGGTGCGCCGGTGACGAACAGATCAATTTTGTGCGTGTCGGAAGCCAAAAAGCTCAACGCACCAAAATAGGCCCACGCCGAGGACCACGCCTGCGCGGGCAGTCCCTCGCTGCTCTTGCGCGTCATGCCCACGGTGAAAGCCGTTTTTTTATCGATCAAACCCGATGAAAAATTGAGCGTTGTTTTGTAAAAGGCGTTGTTGCCAGCCTCCTGTTTGAGTTTGAATCCGCGCCGTTGACTGGCAATGTCGGTGATGATGTTCATGGTGCCACCCACCGAGGCAATCGCCAGATTGGAAGCCCCCAATCCGCGCTGCACTTGGATCGACGACGTGACGTCGCTCAGCCCATCCCAGTTGGACCAATAGACCCAGCCGTTTTCCATGTCGTTGACGGGTACACCGTTGATCATAACGGCGACATTGCGCTGGTCAAAGCCCCGCACATTGATGCGAGAGTCACCGGCCCCTCCGCCTTGCTCGGTTGCATACACGCCTGGCGTATCATTTAAAATCAGCGGCAGATCGCGCGAGCCGAGTTTGCGCTGCATGTCGGCTTTGGGCACGTCGGAGAAGGCAACGGGTGTTTCGCGCATTTTGGCCCGATCGGCAACGATGATGATTTCTTTGCCGCGAAATACCTCGGGCATGAGTTCGATAAACAGCTCGACCGCATCCGCTTCTACGACAACGGGGCTGCGGTGTTCTTTGTAGCCGATAAAACTTACGACGAGCGTGTGGCTGCAGGTGCCGACATTGGCGATGGCAAATTGTCCGTCGAGATCTGTCGTAGCTCCGCGCTCAACGCCTTCTATATAGACGTTGGCACCCGGCAGTGATTCGCCGGTTTCGGCATCGCGCACGGTGCCTTTTAGCTCGGCGGCAGACAGAGCTGAATGGGCGAGGAACAGAAAGGAAAAAAGCGTGACCATTGGCTTCATGGGACACCTCCGTGGGGGAATGGGGACGCAGCAGGGTCGCTATGTTTATATTATTTTTATATAAAATTTAATTAAAACATATTTAATCTAATGAATCGCTCGTGCTCCGTCAAGTTCCGTCATCGTTTGGGGAGAGATACTGCCAGCGCCAACATGTGTCGAGCACTCACATCCTCCTCACCCCCGAAACGCATCCACCTCCCCCTCGGCCCGATGCCGATAGAGCGAAGTCCTCTCATTCTCGGTTGCCCAAGCAATGGCGTACTGCTATACTAGACCCACTCGCGGAGGAACGTCAAGATGAACGAAGACGAAAAGTATTTTTTCGATCTCAACGGCTACATCGTCGTGCGCAACGTCTTGTCAGCCGAGGATATTGCGCTGGCCAATGAAGCCATTGACCGCCATGCCGATCAGATCCACGAGCGCACCGGTGAGTTGTCGCTATCGGCCGGCTCCAAGGCGCTCGAAGGCGTCACCGGACGCGGCGACCTCGGCGGCGCTCTCTCGTGGCCCGACCCGCATGGCCGCCCTTTCCGCGACATGCTGGTCAATCCCAAGGTCGTGCCGTTTCTGCACGAGATTTTGGGCACGGGCTTCCGCCTCGACCACAATCTCGGCATCATCACCATGCGCAAAGGGGCCGAGGGCCACCTCCTGCACGGATCGTCCGGCCCCGGCTTTGACCGCCACCAGTACTACATCTTCAAAGACGGCAAAATTCACAACGGCCTAACCGTGGCCGCCTACCAACTCACGGACGTGCGCGAGGGCGACGGGGGCTTGTGCTTGATCCCCGGCAGCCACAAGGGCAACTATCCCTGCCCGACGGCCCTCCGACGCGGCGAGGCTTACCGCGAGTTCATCAAGCCGATTACCTGCAACGCCGGCGACTGCGTCATATTCACCGAGGCCACCACCCACGGTACCTTGCCTTGGACCGCCGATCACGACCGCCGCACGGCGCTCTTTCGCTTCTCACCGGGCAACCTCGCCTATGTGGCCCACAACTGGTCTGAGGACATGCTCGCCCTAATGACCGACGAGCAGCGCAAGGTCCTAGAGCCGCCCTATCACTCGCGGCTGGAACGTCCCGTGTTGGAAGTGTAGCCGGGACGCGGATCAACTTTCCGTTTGTCCGTCCGATTCTTCGCTCTTCTCTTGCGGCACGGACGCCTCTGGTGAGAGCAGCAGCAATCCCGCCACGGATGCGAAGTGGCGGTCCATTGAAACCAGTCGCAGGCCGTGTTCCATAGCCTGCGCCGCAATCCAGATGTCGTTCGTCGGAATCGGGGTTCCGGCACTCCTCAATCCGTCGAGGATTTCGGCATAGAACTCGGCTGTATCCTCGCTAACGCCGCATATCGACACGCGCGGTGTATCGAGGAATTCGGCGAGTTCCTCGCGGTTTTTGCTCTCCTGGGTCCCGCCTTTGAAGCCCGATAGCAGCTCCCCAATACTGATCGAACTTATCGCGATTCGCGAGGCCCGCCGCAGTAGAGACACAACCGCCGGCTCTGCGCGCATGGCGTGCGAGTAGATATTGGTATCGATTAGGAACTCATTCACTGCCATAGTTCCGAATCAATGCGCCGCTCGGAATCGATCTTCCGCTGAATCCGGGCGAACTCGTCTTCGTCCCAACGTCCAAACAGGTGATCCAAGTCCCGATGGACTTCGGTGAACCGACGGGCTTGGTCCAATCCGAACTGCTTGCGCAGAGCATCCAGCGCCGTCTGATTCACGCTCTTACCTTCCTGCTCGGCGGCTTCCCTCAACTTGGCAGCAAGCTGGGGATCCAGTCCACGTAGGGTCATGCTCTTCAGAACATCTGCCAAGGGGTACCTCCTTGAAATGCAATTAATATGTGATATCGATATGATCTCATTATATGATATCATATTCTGCCAGTCAAGAGACAGGGGCGTAAATAGCGCATTGCCTCGGCGTAGTAGTGTCCAAGGGGTGCTTCGCCGACGCGACTTGACCTAGCGGCCTAAAAGGCCCTTTATGGCTCCTAAGACACTCGATACCGGAGCAATGGCTTTAGCTGTTGCTTGACTTGAACTTTCAACAAACCCCACAGCTTAGGAAGGCCCCATGCCCAAACGCAAAATCGTCGTCACCGGTGCCGCTGGATACGTCGCCGGTCGCATGTTACCGGCACTACAGGAACGCTACGAAACCGTTCTGCTGGATGTGAAAACAACTAACCGCCAAGGCGAAGAGGTCTCAGGAATCCACATCGCCGATTTTGTGGAAAAAGATCGTGATGCCTACCGAGAACACTTCAAAGGTGCCGACGCGGTAGTCCATTGCGGCTTTGTCCGAACCGGGCAGGGCGAACAGCGCTTTTGGAACGAGTCCGACAATGTCGCCATGGCCCACAACGTGTACCGAGTCTGCCAAGACGAGGGCGTGCGGCGCGCCGTGATCGTCAGCTCCAATCACGCAGCCGATTACTACGAAAATTTGATCTGGTCGGGACACATGGATTTTGTCACGCCCGATATGCTGCCGCTGTCGGACAATTTCTACGGCTGGGCCAAGGCTTCCTATGAACTGCTGGGCTTCATGTTCGCCTGCGGTAAGGAGGGGCCAGTCCTGGAAAACGTGCAATTGCGCATCGGCGGCCCCCGCGAGACCGACATCGACAGTTGTGGCAACGATCTACAGCAAATGCACCGAGGCTTGGGAGCCTATCTCAGCGTGCGCGACCAAGTGCAACTGGTAATCAAGAGCATTGAGACCGAGGACATCCGCGACGCCAACGGCGTGCCTTTCCAGATCTTCTACGGCATCAGCGGCAACGCGCACAACTTCTGGAGCTTGGCCAACGCTCGGCGCGCGATCGGCTACGCGCCCCAAGACGACAGCCAAGTGCGCTTTGCCGACAAAATCGCGGCGATTACGCAGGCGGCGCAAGACGAATAGAATGAGCGAATTCAACGACGAAATCCGCGTGGACGCAGAAGAACTACTGGAACTAGTCGTCGCCGTTTTCGAGCGGTGCGGTATGTCGCAAGTGGACGCAGCCCTATTGGCCGATTCGCTTGTGGACGCGGATCTATGCGGAACCCACTCGCACGGCGTCATCCGGGTGCCCGAGTACGCGGAGAAGCTGACAACTGAAGGTGTGAACCCGACCGCCAAGCCCGAAATCGTCCGCGAGGGGCCCTCGTTCGTCATAGTAGATGGACGCAATTCAATGGGACAAATCGGCGCTGCCTTGGCCATGCGGAAGGTGATCGACAAGGCAGCGAAAACTGGCATCGCCGCAGGAGCCATTCGCGGCAGCAATCACTGCGGTGCCATGGCGTATTTTGCCCGCATGGTGCTACCGCACGACATGATCGGCATCGCGACTACAAATGCGATCCCAACGATGGCACCTTGGGGAGGTGCCGAGCGAATCTTGGGCATTAATCCGCTTGCGATCTCCGTACCGACAGGAGAGATGTCTCCCATCGCGTACGACGCTGCGTTTAGCGGGTCTTCCCACGGAAAGATTCGGATCTACCAACAGAAAGGGATGAGCATACCCGAGGGGTGGGTACTAGACCGGGAGGGCCATCCCACGACCGACCCCAACGTGGCGATCGACGGCCTGCTAGCCCCCATCGGAGGGTTCAAAGGGGCTGGGCTGGCGATGATCATGGGCGTCCTTTCGTCTATGCTTTCCGGTGCCAGCTACGGGACCGAACTCGGGAGCATTGAGGAGGGGCCGATCCCCGGCGAAGACGGCCACTTCGTCGCCGCTATCCACATCGCCTCCTTCGAAGACGTCGAACGCTTTAAGTCGAGAGTAGATGCCGCCATCCAGCAGATTCACGACTGCCGACTCGCGCCCGGTTTCGACCGAGTGTACGCTCCAGGCGAACTAGAAGCGATTCGCCGCGTTGAATATCGCGAGAAAGGAATCCCGCTTAATCGCGTGACGCTGGCAGATATGCGAAAGACGGCGGAGCAACTCAGTATCGACGTGAACGCATACGAATGGCTTTAGGAAAGTCGAGACACTCTACCCTGCGGCTCAATTCCAACTACCACCAACCAAGCATCTTCCACCAAATCAACCCAATCCCCAACCAAATCGCCAAATGATACAGCGACACCATAAAACCGCTAGCGAACCACCTATGGGGTGATACGTAATCCAGACCAAAGTAGATTATCACCGGCCCCGTCGAGTAGTTAGTCGTACACCCACAGAGATTAGAAAAGTATGCGAATATGGCGACCGTGAGCATCGCCGGTGCCCCCGCGCCTAGCGCCACCGCTAAAAACACAGTGCCCATCGCGGCAATGTGCGCCGACAGCATCGAAAAACTGTACATCGAATAGAAGTAAATCAGCGCCATAACCAAGACGACCGTCATGCCGCTGACATCAGTAAACCACACGCCGACGGCCTGAGCAAACCAATCAATGAAACCGTGCTCTTTGAGGCTTCTCGCCATCGTCAGCAAACCACCAATCCAGATAAGCGTCTCCCACGCCTTATCGTTCTCCACCATGTCCTGCCATTTTTCGGTATGGGTGATGAGCAAAACGGAGACGCCGATCCAAGCGACCAAGGTCGTATGCATTCCATGAAGCGGTTTGGTCACCCACAATAGAAGCAAGACCGGCAGCACGACCCCCATGATCTTCTCGCCTCTACTCCACCTACCTATCTCCTGAAGTTCCCTTTGCGCGACCGCCTGCGCTGCACGGGTGTCCGTTAGTGTCGGCTTTGCTAGCAAGAAAACAAATACCGGTAGCAGCGCTAGTCCGACGAGTCCCGGCACCACCGACCCGAGCGCCCACGTCCCCCAATCAAAGGTGACGCCAAACACCGCTTGAGCGGCCTGCGCCACCATTGGATTGGCCGCCATGCCCGTGAGGAACATCGCCGCAGTGATCAGATTGGCGTGCGAGCCAACCAGTGCAAGATAGGTCCCCGCTCGTTCGGGATGCCGCGTCGGATAGGAGTCCAACGCTTCGGCTAATGAACGCACGATGGGAGCTAAAATGCCGCCGCCGCGCGCGGTGTTGGAAGGCACCACTGGCCCCAGCAACAACTCCGCACAGCAGATCGAGTATCCCAATCCCAACGGCGACTTCGCCAAGCGACTGACCAACAAAAGCGCCAACCGCCGACCCAATCCCGTGCGGATAATACCTCCCGCCAACAGAAAAGCAGCGACGATCAACCAGACCATTGGGTCGCCGTACCCAGACATCGCCTCTTGT
>JAJEEZ010000563.1:0-3809 GCA_022820705.1 Candidatus Latescibacterota bacterium
GGGCAGTGGTTCGCCGGAGACCGCGTCGGTTATCTTGCCACTTAGCTGAGCCGCTGGCTGGGCTGTTACAGGATAGACGACTAGCAAAGTCACTAGCATCGACAAATAGACCATAATGCGCATTATCTACTTCTCCTTATCAGATTTATCGGGAGATAACGACCTTCAGGCCGCTCATGTTTCTGTGGATAGCCTAAGGGGACCGCCTTAAACGCAAAAATCGTCATTACCAGAACAAAAATCAAAAGGACGAGCGGCGTTGCACCGAATGGAGTCCAACTTAGTTTGACGCTGGGCGTCGTCGTCGAAAAGCGATTGCCGCAGCCTTGAGGGTTATCTATCGCGCAGCAGGAACACGCGGTCGGTATTGAAGTAATCGCCGACCCGCTCGTCGCGGTACGCACCACCGGCGATCAGCAGGCGACCGTTGACAACAGCAGCCGCAGCCCAGCTAACCGGCGAGGGCAAGTCGGGACCGCGATGCCACTGGCCGGTAGCCGGTGTGTAGGCAAAACTCGCCGTCTGGCCGCTTTTGGCCCCTCGTCCTCCCATGACCCAGACGCTGCCGTTGAAGGCCGTACACAGGGGAGCGCCGGGAGGCCGCGACGGATGCTCAATTTGGCTCCAACTATCTTGCTCGGGGTCATAGACAAACAGGCCCGGGCATTGGGACGCGGGTCCTGCGGCAATGTAGATTTTGCCGTCCAGAACGCAGCCGCTCGCCTGAAACACCGGGCCGGGCGCATGGGCATCAACCCGCCAACTCGTCTCCCCAACTCCAATGCTCAGTACTTCTGTCGTCGGACTTTCGTCGTCGGCACCGCCCACGGCGTACAACCGGTCGTTGACAGTAAGGGCCACCACTTGCCCTGCTTTGCGCGGTAGCGGCGGGCCGAGGCGATAACTCCGCGTACTAGGATCAAAAATTTCGACGGTCTCCGTCGCCCGCGTCCCACCGCCAGCGCGGAAGAGACCTCCCAAGAGCCATAACTCGTCGTCGAGAGCGGCGATGCCGGAATAAGCCTTGCCCGGTTCCAGCATGGGCGGCTCCACGCGCCACGTGCCCGAGGGGATGTGGTAGGACCACACGTGGTCGAGGTTTACCCACTCCGACGCGGGCCAGCCGAAGAAGGTCTTGCCCCCGGCGGTGTACAGACGGTCCCCAATGCGGGCAAAGATGTGGTCGTGGTTGCCCGCCGGCATCTTCGGCTGCTCGTCCCAGTGCTCGTGCCAAGGCTGCTCAAGGTCGGCGAGACGCTGGACTTTCCCCGCCCTCAACACCCAAAGACTGCCAGAGCGAGCGTGCAGCAGCGCCTGCACCGGACCATCTCCTCCTGCCTGAACCTCCCGCCAAGTCGGCGGATCATCGACATTCACAGTCAGTTCGCGCAAGCTGCCATCGGCAAAGCCGACTACGACCTGAGCGCCGCCGCGCGCAATCGCGGTGATGCGGGAATCAACGGGGTTGGCAAAGGAGCGATGAGGTCCAGGCGAGCGGGGATCGACGCGCAGGACAGATGCCTCCAAGGCCACCCAGACAAAGCCAGCGTCGTCGGTGACAGCACCCTGCCAAGAGCCAGCAAGTTGATTCGCGGGCAGGTCGAGGCGCTGCCAGCCGTGGGGACGTTGGTCCGTCAAGACGGCTATATCTCGCCGGTGACCATCGTCAGCAATAGCCCACACATTGCCGAAAGGATCGTCGCACACCGGCGTGATCTTCCATCCGGTTGGGGCGACCGGCGCGGCCTCGAACATGGCATCACCCCGACGCACAGCACCGCACCCGGCACACCAAACATCGCCCCACCGCGTCGCCAGCAATGGTCCCGGCGACCCTTGGACAAGGAAGGAAGGCGTCCGAGAAACCGGCTCGCCACCTTGGCGCGGGTAGCGCAGTACCTCGTCGTCGCGGGCTATCCACAAATCCCCGTCGGGAGCAATTTGCAGACCTTGGACGCGCCCTTCGGCAACAACCTCCCAAGTGTCGGCGTCATCAGAGGCGTTGCGGGCGACAATCCCCTCGGAGCCGAGGACGGCGACATAGGCTCGTCCGTCGCGGTCTTCGAGGAGCAGGCCCGGCCCGTCGGGCAAGGTGTCGGCCGCAGCAAGTCCAGCGGAAACAACCATGAGGCAACCTATTCGATAGAGGGATCGGAGTGAAATGCAATTAAGCAGCATAGGAACCGCCTTCCTTTGTTGGCGTCTTCGCTTTCGCATAAAAAAATACACCTGCTCATACCCGGTCAATTGCCGCCAATTGCATGAGTTTGAGTAGATTGGCTCGCGGCCCCACTAAATCACCTAGGTTCAAGACGATCAATGCGCCCTTCCTGAAAGTCCACTTCCAGCCAAGGGTCAGCCGTGTCGCGGCGGAACTGGTAGAGTTGGGCGCGCATTTGGGCGGCTACCTCCTGCAAATCAGGGTCGGCGATCCGATTGACGCTTTCGGTAGGATCGGCCTCTATATCGTATAACTCCTCGGGCTCCCGCGTGATCACGTGGCGGGTGGGACGCTGGCCCATAGAGGGAATCGCGTCGCGCCGCACCGCCGTCCACGTGGTCGAGCGGAATAGATCCGTGGGCAGCATGGTGGTGAGACCAGCGGCCAAGTTGCGCACGAATTTGTAGCGCCGTCCGCGCAATACCCGATAGGGATTGTAATCGACTACCTCGTGAAAGCAGTGCGAAAAGAACGTGTACTCCCAGTCGGGGACGGACGGATCGGCTAGGCCCGGCAGGAGGGAACGACCGGGCAAATCCTCTGGGGCAGGTACTTCGCACCAGTCGTGCAACGTGGGGCGGATATCGGTCCAATTGATGAGCGACTGACTACGGGTACCAGGGGTAGTGATACCCGGTACCCGCAGGATGAAGGGGCAGTGGTGGCCGCTGTCGAAGAAAGATGCCTTGGCCCCGGGGAAGGGCATGGCGTGGTCGGTAGTAACGATGACCAAGGTCTCGTCGGCCCGGCACGATTCCTCAAGTGCGTCGAGCAGACAGCCCACGCCAAAGTCAAAGCGGGAGACCGCCTGATAGTACTCGGCAAGGTCGGCGCGCACATCCGGCACATCAGGCAGATAGGGCGGCACCACCACGTCGTCGGGGCTGTACTGGGTTTCCGGTACATTGGAGTAGGGACGCTCATTGCCAAAACCCCGACCCGCGCGGTGGGGATCGGTAAACCCCACGTGCATGTAGAACGGCTGATTGGGATGAGCGGCCCAAAAGTCGCGTGCGGCGCGGGCCAATTCGACGCCGTTTCTGGCATTGACTTCAGGCTCAAAGTCAAACGGATACACGCTAGGTGGTTCTACGTGCTTTTTGCCGATGCAAGCCGTGGCGTAGCCGTGCGCCTTCAGGCCAGAGAGCGTCGAGGTAATGTGGGGGTGTGTGGAGAAGCCGTGGATGCCGTGGCAGTGGCCGTACTGGCCGTGGGTGTGGCTGTGGTATCCAGTGAGGATGCAGGCGCGGCTGACCGCGCACGAAGGGCTGGTGCAGAAGGCTTGCTCGAAGACCGCGCCCTCGCGGGCGAACGCGTCAATGCGGGGCGTGCGGACGACGCTATTGCCGTAGCAATCGGCAATGCGGCTCCAGTCGTCGGCAATGAGGAATAGGACGTTGCGCTGAGTAGTCATAGAGCAATCAGGCCGAGGTGCCCTTGTGCCGCTCGCCGTACGGAATTTCGCACGCCTCATCAACGCATTCGACCCTGCCAAACCGATGCCGATTGCGCGCTATAAGATCGTAGCCAGCGCGAAATAGCTGCTTCAGTCCCGGAATGCGGTACACCCCGGTGAACAGATTCCAAG
>JAJEEZ010000470.1:0-6791 GCA_022820705.1 Candidatus Latescibacterota bacterium
CGGTACATGACTGGGTCGCGCAGGTTGATGTTGGGCGCAGCCATGTCGATTTTGGCGCGCAACACGCGCGAGCCATCGGGGAATGCGCCGGCTTTCATCTGCTCAAAGAGGTCGAGGTTTTCTTCGATGGAGCGGTCGCGGTACGGGCTGTTTTTGCCCGGCTCGGTGAGCGTGCCGCGATTTTCCCGGATCTCGTCCGCGGTCTGGTCATCCACGTACGCCAAGCCCTTTTTGATGAGCGCGACGGCCCAGTCGTAGAGCTGGCCGAAATAGTCGGAAGCGTAGTACGGCTGTGGCCCCCAGTCGTAGCCGAGCCAGCGAATGTCCTCCTGCATAGAGTCCACGTATTCTTGCTCTTCGCGCGTAGGGTTGGTGTCGTCATAGCGGAGATTACACTGACCTTCGTAGTCAGCGGCAATGCCGAAGTTGATCGAAATGGCCTTGGCGCTACCGATGTGCAGGTACGCGTTAGGCTCAGGTGGGAAGCGGGTGATGACGCGGTCGTAGCGGCCGTTTTCGAGGTCGGTGTCGATGGCTTCGCGGATGAAGTCGCGGTTTTTGTCCGTGCTCATGGCTCCTCTGTGGCTGGTTGCGGTGTAACAAATAAAATAATAGTACGGCAAATGGTTCTAACTGCAAGGTAGGGGGCGGTTTGAAACCGCCCCCTACATCCTACGCCCCCACCCGCTCGTCTTCCAATGCCCCCCTTGCCGCTTAAAGCCGGACTCCTTGGGCGGCAGCAAGCTGCGCAGGTGTTGGCCGCCAAAGGCAAAGCCCTCTAGGCCGGGAAAGCCGCGATCCTCGTTTTCGACGCACAGCACGTAGTCGTAGCCCGATTCCCACAGCGCACCGATGATGGTGCTCCAGTCGAGTTGGCCGCGGCCGGGGACGCGGTATTGCCACCACCAGTTGCCGATGATGCCTTGGCGGTAGAGCATTCGCTCGCTAATCTCGCAGTCCTTGACGTCGGCGTAGTACCAATGGCCGGCAAAGTCGCGGATGACGTCTTCGACTGGCAGGATGTGCATCCACAGCCAGTGCGACGGGTCGCAGGATAAGCCGAGGTGATCGGAGGGCACGGCGTCGAGGATTTTTTCCCACATCTCTGGGTTGCAGCCGATTTGGCCCATGCGCACGGCCACGTCGAGTGCGAGCCGGACATTGTTGTCTTCAGCCGCTTGCACCACGGGTTCGAACATGGCTTGGAAGCGGTCAACGAGTTCATCGGAACGGTCGCTAGGGTTGCCGGGTTCGGAGGAGAACATGCCGTAGAACTGGCCGTTGCGCACGGGCGCGCCGCTGCTGGTGACGATGATGGGGCAGTCGAGGGCGCGAGCCGATGCAATGGCCTTGAGCAGCTTGGCTTGGGCGGCGCGGGCCTGCTCATGGTCGTCGTCGAGCAGGTTGTAGTGCGCGGTGAGGGCGGCGAGATACAGGTCGTGCTGGCGCAAGGTCTCCAGCACGGCGTCCGGCCCGACTGATAGAATGTGGTCCGAGTCGAGCGCGCCGGAGTCGTTTAGGCGCACGCAATCGAAATCGTGCTCCCGCGCCCAACGGGCGCATTCGTCGAGGCTCCAATTGTCGGTGCCGCCGGCACTGGTCATAAAACTTATATCCACGAGCGAGTCTCCTCCGCTTGAAATCGCGTGTCTTATCGTTAGATTTTTATGCTCACTTCTAAACAAAGAAAGCAATATCATGGTGCATATCAACGATCACTACCTCAAGCTCAAAGCCGGTTACCTCTTTCCAGAAATCGCCCGCCGGGTCGATGCGTTTGCCACGGCTCATCCCCAAGCCGACGTGATCCGCTTGGGGATCGGCGACGTGGTCAAGGGCATTCCGCGGCCGATGGTCGATGCGATGAAAGAGGCCGTCGAAGAAATGGCGCACGACGATACCTTGCAGGGCTATCCGCCCGACCAGGGGCAGGATTTTCTGCGCGAGGCCATTGTCGAACACGACTTTGGCGCGCGCGGCGTGCAGGTGCACAGCGACGAGATTTTTGTCTCCGATGGGTCCAAGTGCGACTCGGGCGCAGTGCAGGAAATTTTCGCCAGCGATTGCGTGGTCGCGCTGACCGATCCGGTCTATCCAGTGTACTGCGATTCCAACGTCATGGCTGGTCGCACGGGTCCAGCCGACGAGAATGGTTCGTACGCTGGTTTGATTTACATGCCGTGTACGGCCGCCAATGACTTTATCCCGGACCTGCCCACTGGCCACGTCGATCTGATCTACCTGTGCTCGCCCAACAATCCCACGGGCGCAGTGATGACCCGCGATGCTTTGGCCCGCTGGATCGAATACGCCCGTCGCGAACAGGCGGTCATTCTATTTGATGCGGCCTACGAGAGCTACATCACCGATCCGGCGATTCCCCGTTCCATCTACGAGGTGGAAGGTGCCCGAGAGGTGGCGATAGAGTTCCGCAGTTTTTCCAAGAACGCCGGCTTTACCGGTCTGCGCTGTGGGTACATTGTGGTGCCAAAGGAGCTCAAGGGCCGCGCTGCTTCGGGCGAGGAAGTGGATTTGCATCGGCTGTGGGCGCGGCGGCACTCGACCAAGTTCAACGGCGTGGCGTATCCAGTGCAGCGCGCTGCGGAAGCCGCGTATTCTCCGGCTGGCCAGCAGGGCATTGCCGAGCGCGTTGCGTTCTACATGGAAAATGCCGCGATCATGCGCCGGCAGTTGGGGGCGGCTGGGCTTACGGTGTACGGAGGCGAGCACGCTCCCTATTTGTGGGTGGCCACGCCCGATGGGCAGGACAGTTGGACGTACTTCGACTACTTGCTCGACCAAGCCCACATCGTCGGCACGCCGGGTGCGGGTTTTGGCGCGGCTGGCGAGGGATACTTGCGCCTGTCGGCCTTCAATCACCGCGACCGGATCGAAGAGGCCATGGAGCGGATTAGCCAGCTCTAGGGCCGCGCCTCATCTCTCCTTTTTCGCGAGACAGTTTTGTTAAAACTCGGTTACAAATGTATTGACGGACCGCCAGTGATTCATTAGATTACATATATATTAATTAAATTTTATATAAAGATGATATAATGCCAACCAAAGATCAGAGTCGCCGGGCCAAGGTGCGGACCTTTTCGGCGCCCGACCGGGATCACGAGATGCTCGACGCGATTGCCCGCTATCACGGCAGCAGCAAAAGCGCCATGATCGCCGGCCTCATTCGCAAGGAGTTTTGGCGCGTTTTCCCCAACGGCACCGAGACCATCCCCCCCGACGAAGGAGCGCAAGTCAAGCCATGACCCAAGAGACTATCGCCCCAGCCGCTGGGCAGTACCACAGCGACCTGCCCGCCGAGGAGCTTATCGCCCAGATCAACCATTTGCGCCGCGAGAAAAACGCGGTCATCCTCGCGCACAACTACCAGATTCCGCCGATCCAAGACTTGGCCGACTTCACGGGTGATTCGCTCGGGCTGTCAGTGGAAGCGGCCAAGACGGATGCCGAGCGCATCGTCTTCTGCGGCGTGCATTTCATGGCCGAGTCGGCCAAAATCCTCAGCCCCGGCAAGCAGGTGTTCTTGCCCCATTTGGGCGCGGGCTGTTCGCTGGCCGACTCCATCACCCCCGAAAGCCTCGATGATTGGAAAGCAGACTATCCCGATCACACGGTGGTGACGTACGTCAACTCCACGGCCGAGGTGAAGGCCGAGTCCGACATCTGCTGCACTTCGGCCAACGCCGTCTCAGTGGTCCGCAGCCTCGATAGCGACAAGATCCTCTTTACGCCCGACCGCAACTTAGGCCGCTGGGTGGCCGAGCAGGTGCCGGAGAAGGAGGTCGTCGTGTACGACGGCGCTTGTCCGACGCACGATGTGCTGCGCGCCGCCAGCGTCGAGCGCACCCGTACGGACTACCCCGAGGCCGTCATCATCGCGCACCCAGAATGCCGCGAGGACGTGGTCGAGATCGCGCACGAAGTATGCTCGACCACGGGGATGCTCAAGGCCGTCGAAAAGTACCCCGAGGCCAAGAGCTTCATCATCGCCACGGAAAACGGCATGTTGCACCAGCTCCGGCAGCGCTTCCCGCACCAAGAGTTCGTCGCGGCGGACGGCTGCATTGGCTGCCGGCTACACTGCCCCTACATGAAAATCACCGACCTGCAAGACGTGTACTTTTCGCTGCTCTACGAACGCTACGAAATCACCTTGGACGACGAGGTGATTGTGGGAGCGCGGCGGGCGTTGGAGCGGATGATGGCGGTGCCGAGGGACAATTGAGCTGTTTTTGCCATGAAGAAAAGAGCACCGAGGAACAGGACGCTCACTTGCGACGACGACGAAATCGAGGCTCTTGCACGCGACTTGCTAGTGCTGGCCAAGCCGGCGGCACCGAAGCAAATCGCCAATAGGATCATTCACGGGGATGCCTTCCACGTCCTCCCCTTACTGCCCACCTGCTTCGCCGATCTCCTCATCCTCGATCCTCCCTACAATCTCGCCAAAAATTACAACGGGCACTTATTTCGCCAACAAGAAAAAGGAGCCTACGCAGCTTGGTTTGAGGAACTCGTCTCCCTGCTCAAGCCGACCTTGAAGCCGGAAGCAACCGTTTATGTCTGTGCCGACTGGAAGACCTCGCTACTGATTGCCCCCATTCTCGAAAGACACTTCTGCGTTCACAATCGGATTACTTGGGAACGCGAAAAAGGACGCGGCGCGAAATCGAACTGGAAAAACAACAGCGAAGACATTTGGTTCTGCACTGTAGGAGCGACTTATAACTTTGATGTAGAGGCAGTAAAGCTGAAGCGGAAAGTCATTGCTCCATATCGAGTCCGCGGCAAGCCTAAAGACGGGGTGGAGGAAAACGGCGGCAATTTTAGACTAACCCATCCTTCCAATATATGGTCGGACATTTCAATACCATTCTGGTCCATGCCGGAGAACACCGACCACCCCACGCAAAAACCAGAGAAGTTGATAGCAAAGCTGGTTCTTGCAAGCAGTAAGCAAGACGAGCTTGTTTTCGATCCATTCTTGGGAAGCAGCACCACGGCGGTGGTAGCGCGCAAGCTCGGGCGCTCGTTCTGCGGGATTGAATTGAACAGGGAATACTGCTGTTGGGGCCAAAAGCGATTGAAGCGGGCACTTGCCGATTCGTCAATTCAGGGATATGCCGATGGCGTGTTTTGGGAGCGGAATAGCCTGAACGATCAGCCGCAGCAATCGGCAGCTTCTAAGGCGCGTTGGGAGGCCAAAGAAGATATATGGAGCTAACGTCAGCAGTACCGCTGACGTTAGCTACCGCGATTTATTCCATCCTTGATGACCCGCCTCACAGATAACTATTGACGATATTCTCCAGCATTTCCTCGCGGCCGCTGCGCTTTTCCGGCTCGCCGTGCTGGTGGACGTATGCCTCTAGCTCGGCAAAGTTGGTGTCGCCGCGCATGATCTTCTCGCCGATGCCGCTGCGGTACGAGGCGTAGCGCGCTTCGACAAAGGCGTCGAGTGCGCCGTCGTCGATGATGCGCTGGGCCAGCGTTAGCCCGCGGGCAAACGAGTCCATGCCGCCGATGTGGGCGTGGAAGAGGTCCTCCAAATCGCAAGAGCCGCGCCGCACCTTGGCGTCGAAGTTGATGCCGCCGGAAGCGATGCCGCCTTGTTTGAGGATCACCAGCATGGCGTAGGTGGTGGAGTAGAGGTCGGTGGGGAATTGGTCGGTGTCCCAGCCGAGCAGGTAATCGCCGCGATTGGCGTCAATGCTGCCCAGCTTGCCGTCGGCCGAGGCGAGTTGGATGTCGTGTTCAAAGGTGTGGCCGGCTAGGGTGGCGTGATTGGCTTCGATGTTGAGCTTGAACTCGTCCAATAGGTCATATTTGCGGAGGAAACTCAAGACGGTGGCGGCGTCGTAGTCGTACTGGTGCTTGGTCGGCTCTTTGGGCTTGGGTTCCACGAGCAGGGTTCCGGTAAAGCCGATCGCCTTTTTGTGTTCAACGGCCATGTGCAACAAGCGCGCGAGCTGGTCTTGCTCGTGGGCCATGTTGGTGTTGAGCAAGCTGGAGTATCCTTCGCGTCCACCCCAAAACACGTAGTTAGCTCCCCCGAGTCGATGGGTGCATTCCATGGCCTTCTTGATCTGGGCCGCGGCCCAGGCGAAGACGTGGGCGTCTGGGTTGGTGGCGGCTCCGTGGGTAAAGCGCGCGTGCGAGAAACAGTTGGACGTGCCCCACAGCAAGCGGACGCCCGTGTCGGCTTGCAATTGCTCGGCCAATCCCACGATGTGGTCGAGACGGTCGTTGCTCTCTTTGAGGGTCTCGCCCTCGGGCGCGATGTCGCGGTCGTGCCAGCAGTAGAATGGTGCGCCGAGCTTGGTGATGAACTCAAAAGCCGCGCGCAAGGTGTCTTCGGCGCGCTGCATGGGATCAGTGGCGCGGTCCCAAGGTCGGTCGTACACCGGAGTCGGGCCAAAAGGATCGATCCCCCCGCCCTTAAAGCTGTGCCAAAAGGCCACGGAGAAGCGCAGGTGCTCGGCCATGGTCTTGCCGCCTACCGTGGCCTCGGCGTCGTAGTGCTTGAAGGCGAGGGGGTTTTTAGAGTCCGGGCCTTCGTAGGCAATTTTTTCGATGCCTTTAAAAAATTCGCTCATGGGTTACCCTTTCTGAATTATGCGGTGAGTTACAGGAAGTTCAATAGTCCAGCGGCTCGGCGAGCAAAGCGCCGTCGAGATCGAAAACTGTGGCCGCAAAGCGCATGGGCGGCCTCACTCTGGAGTCACGTAGGCAGCGGTAATGCCGCCATCGACGACGAAGGTCGAGCCCGTGAT
>JAJEEZ010000038.1:0-4685 GCA_022820705.1 Candidatus Latescibacterota bacterium
AAGACGACCATCTGACTGGCGAGCAGAATTCTAAAAACTCTGACGCGCCCCAGCCGATCCGAGAGCAAGCCCCAAAACAGCCGGCCCACGCCATTGCACAGCGAACTGACGGCGATCAGCGTCGCCCCATACTCGGCCAGCGTCGCTGGTTCTACGGTTGGATCGGCTAGGCCCCAGACTTCCTGGAGAAGTTCCGACTGAAAGCTGATGACGGAGATGCCAGCGGCGATGTTGCAGAAGAAGACGATCCACATGAGGGCGAACTCAGAGGAGCGCAGATATGGTGCCGCCGAGTCGGACTCGTCGGCGGGCGTTTGTTCGGCAACAGCTTCAGCGGCGGCCGGGGGATTGCTCAACAGCAAGCTACAGGGGATCAGGACACAGGCGAAGATTATCCCGAGCCCAAAAAAGACCTGGGACAGATCACCTGCTAGGTGGGATACGAGCAGAGGGGCCAAACCCTTGCTCAACAAAAAGGCACCCACTCCGAATCCCATTACGACGATGCCGGTCGCCAAGCCCTTCTTGTCCGGGAACCACTTGGCCACCGTGGCCACGGGCGTGACGTAGCCCAGCCCGATGCCCGCTCCTCCGATGACGCCGTACCCCACGTAGAACAGCGCGAGCATGTCCCACTTCAGCGCCAGACTCGCCAGCATATAGCCGACCGAGAACATGACGCTGCCGGTCACGGCCAAGCGCCGCGGCCCGACCTTCGGCAACAGCGCGCCCGCCCAAGCCGCCGAAGTGCCGAGCGAAAGGATCGTCAGGCTGAAAGCCCAAGCCGTCTCCGTGAACGTCCAGCCCAACTGCCGCACCAAGAGCGTTTGGAAGAAACTCCACGCGTACACCGTCCCAAAACAGACCTGCAGGACTGTGCAGAACAGCGCCATAAGCGAGCGCGGAATCAGTACTCTTTGTTGCGCCATGTTCCCTATACCTCAATCGCCAAGCACTCGCTAGTCTCGCTGCGCAACCTACTCTGCGCTTTCGGGCGAGCGCTGGCCTTTGTCAGCAACGTAGAGGAAGAGTCGGGCTAGGTGTCCAGCTTCGTCGTCGCGCGCCAGCAGGTTGTCGTCGGTGGGCTTCTCATCGCGCGCTATGCCCACGGCGTAGCCCAAGAGCGCGCCCATTGGTTTAGCCGCCAGATTGACCAACCAGATGGCGGCAAAGACGCCGACGACGAGGATGATGGAGAAGAGGTACACCTGCTGGCCGATTGCGCGTTGAATTTTTAGCGCAATCAAACCAGTATCCATGCCCACGTGTACCGTGCCGGCAACGCCGGCGAGAATTGGGCTACCTACTTCGACGAAATCGCCCATGCCAGGCAGGCTGCGCTCCACTGTCTCCATATTAAACGGATCGCTGGCGCGAATTTCTGCGGGAATGCCCGGCACAAAGGTGTGGGCGAGAAACTCGCCGGACTCGTCGGTGATGTAGATGTACTTGATGCCCTGAATCTCAACGAACTGATCGATGAGCGACTGCAAGGCCGACAAGTCGCGATTTAAGAGAATATCGACGCTGGAATCGGCGATGGTTTTGGCAATGTCGCGGCTGTTGCTCTCGTATTCGGCCGACAGGTGCGTATCGACTGTATAGACGCACAGAATGGAGGTCGATAGGCCGATCAAGCCGAATAGGGCAAAGACGCCGAACAGCGTTTTCTTAAAGAGCTTTTGGACTTTTATCACCATCATGCAAACCTCGCGCGCCAATCGTCCAGGGGGACAAAACGGCCTTCATCGACCACCGTGTAGTACACTCGCTGGAGACCTTGGCGGCGGTCGGGGCCAAAGGAGACCTGTTCGCCAATGCCGAGGTCGAAGTCTGCGACGGAGAACACGGCATCTTCGAGTTGGTTGCGCTGCGGCTCGGTCCCAAGGCGATGCAAAATTTCGACCAGCAACTTGGCGTTGAGAAAGCCTTCGAGACTGACGAAGCTGTGATCAAAGGGCGTATAGGGGTCT
This sequence comes from Candidatus Latescibacterota bacterium, assembly GCA_022820705.1. Lineage (GTDB taxonomy): Bacteria > Latescibacterota > UBA2968 > UBA8231 > UBA8231. Next base: position 1,974 of record JAJEEZ010000038.1, read on the forward strand.
TTTAACAGCTCCGCAGGCGGCTGCGGGGCGTAGCGAGTCATCAAGCTGCGGTACTCTTGGACTGCGGGTATGGAGGTGTCTTCGTAACTGGGCACCACCTGGGAGTTTACCAGCCATTGCGTGTAGCGCTGGCTGTCGTCGCGCCCCTCGGTGAGTAGCTTGAGGAGGTTTTCGCTGCCGACAAACGACAGGTTGGCAAAGGGCACTTCTAGGCCGAGATCGACGGCATCGCGGGCAAAGGCCGCGCAGGCCGCATAGGCACCGATGCAGATTACCGCTTCGGGTTTAGCCTCCTTGAGGATTTCGACTTGTTTGCGCATTGTGCCGGTGAATCGTTCGCCGCGCCGGTACGTGGCCTCGCCGACGATTTGCTCGCCGTGCTTCTTCAGGGCGCTGCGCACGCCGGCCCAGCCGCTGCGGCCGTACGCATCGGCCTGATAAAACACGGCAATGCGCCGGCGGTTGATGCGCACGAAATTATCGACTAGGCCAGCCGTTTCTTGGCGGTAGGAGGCGCGCAGATTAAAGGCGAAGGTGCCATAGGGCGGTTCGCGCTGGGGTTGTGCGCCGGTGAAGGGGAAGAACAGCAGGATGTTGCGGTCTTGGAATTTTTTGAGGATGGGCAACACGCGCGTCACTGTTGGCGTGCCAACGTAGCCGAATAGCAAAAACACTTGGTCGTCGAGCATCAGCTTCATGGTGTTTTTGACCGAAGGGCCGGGCTGGTAGCCATCGTCGTAGGCTTTGACCTGTATGGTGCGGCCAGCTATGCCACCTTGCTGATTGACGTGGGTAAAATACGCACCGGCCCCCCGATAGAGTTCGATGCCCAACCCTCGGGAGGGGCCGGAGAACGCGGCGGACGTACCGAGGATGATCTCGGTATCGGTCACGCCAGATTTTGTTGGCGACTCAGCGGGATGGGCAGCAAAGGCCCGCACCGCGTGCCACCAAGGGGCGACCAAGCAACCGGTAAGGCCGGCACGGAGCAGCGATCGCCGCGTCATTGCTCGCATACAGTTACCGCTAGCTTCTTTCTGCTGGAGAGGCCCAGCATGTGGTCGGGATATAAAGCAAATATAAGGGATTTTGCCGGCAGTGGGTCAAGCTCGTTTGCAATAGTAGGCACTGAAGGTTAATCCGTCGGTGCTGATCGTGGCGATGTGGACTTTGGGGTGGACTTGGGGCGATTTTGACAGTTTTTTGAGGCCGACCAACCTCGCCACCAGCAAACCACAGGAGCCTCCATGCAAGCTCTCACCTCCCGCGCTCCCACCTTGCCGCCGAATCCGCGCCCGCGCGTTGCCTATTACGACTTGGGCATCCCCTTTATAGGTGCTGTGTGGAACGGCTTTTCCATCACCTACGACCCTGCCAATGGGCACACCTTGGCTTGGGGTGCCGAATTCTCCCAAGATGGGGCGCACTACTTTTGCAATGATCTCGACACGGGCGGCTTGGAAGTCTTTCCCATGCCTTGCCGCGAGCACGGCCCCGTCTTCCAAGCCGCAGATGGGACCATTTACGCCCGGATCATGTCCGGCTTGTCGGCCGACCACGGCCACCATCTCATGGTCTTTGACGCCCAGACCCGCACCTTCAACAGTCTGGGCCGTCCCGCCCCTGGCGATCAGCGTCTCTTGTGCATGGAGGAGCGCGACGGCCTGTTTTATCTGGGCGGCCACGAACTGGCCGAGCTGTTCTGCTACGACCCCCAAAAGCGGTGCTTTGACAAACTCTGTCGCCCGTTTGCTCCGCCCACCGACCGCCTAGTGAACATCCAATTGCTGCCCGACGGACGGCTGCTGCTCAGCGGCTATCCGGCCGTCCCGAACAAGATCTACGATGTGGAAAGCGGTCAGTTGAGCGATGTACCGACCGGAGCCGAGGGGATTGCCGGCGCTGTATCCGAAGGGGATCGCCTGTTTTTGGCGGCTGGCGAGCAAGTGCGCGTTCTCAACGCTGATTTTGCCGAAGTCGCCCGCCTCGACAATCTCGTTGCTGGTACAGCGCTCGTACCCTTAGCCTTGGGTCGCAACAGTCGCGCTAGTGATCGCGGGGTGGTGTACGCTTGGGCTGGAGATCAATTGGTGGGCATCGACGCCGATACATTGGACATTCGCCCTATTTGCCAAGGTCCTTTCGCTGGCATATCGGGGCTGAGCAAAGACGGCCATTTGGTCTTCGCCCAAGTCGAGGAAGGCCGCGCTACTATCGTCGATCCCGACACCGGCGACCGGGAAGAACGCAGTTTTGAGGTCTATCAAGGCAGCCGTGGCAGTGCGGTGTGCGCCTTGGGCAGAGGGCCTGACAACAAAATCTACGGCACCAATATCTACGGTATGCACCTGTGCGCCATCGATCCCGATACGGATGCAATAGAAGATTTGGGTTACACTTGGTCTGGCGGCGAACTCTACCACGTCCACGCCCACCAAGACAAGCTCTACGTCGGCAGCTACGGCGGCTCCAATATCGGCGTGTACGACCCGAGTCAGCCGTGGAACCCCGGCTCTGAGGACGACAGCAATCCGCGCAACTGGGGTCAATTGGGACAGAACCAGAACCGACCCTTTGAAGCGGTGACCGGCCCCGATAGCCGCATCTACGTGGCCAACCGCAGCAATTATGGCATTCCCGGCGGCTCCTTGGCCTCGTATGATCCTGCGACCGGCCTCGATGATAGGGAAATTTACCTCGACCCCGAACAAA
>JAJEEZ010000090.1:0-6388 GCA_022820705.1 Candidatus Latescibacterota bacterium
GACCTCTTCGTCGCCAACGGCCATCTCTACCCCCAGCTCGAGACCCATCCATTGGGGCTTAGCTATCGTCAGCGCAATCTACTGTACTGGAATCAGGACGGCGTTTTCACGCTAGCCGACCCGGCGGGCCTAGAAGCTGAACAGGTGAGCCGAGGCACGGCCTTTGGCGACTACGATAACGACGGCGACTTAGACTTGCTCGTCAACAACCTCAACGACCACCTGAGCCTGCTGCGCAACGACGGCGGCAACCGCAACTACTGGCTGGGATTGGATCTGATCGGCGCGGCGGGGCAACCCGCTGAAGGAGCTAGCGTACGGCTTTGGGCAGACGGGCAAGTGCTCGTGCGCCAAGCCAAGCGCGGCTACGGCTATTTGTCTGCCAACGACGGGCGGGTGCTCTTTGGGCTGGGCGGGCTGGCACAAGTGGAAAAAATCGAGGTCCGCTGGCCGTCGGGGCGAGTACAAGTAGTCGAACAACCGCCCCTCCGGCGCTACTTGGTGCTGCGCGAAGGCGAGGGAGCGGAAATAGCCCACTACAGCGAGCAGGTGCCGCCGCCAGCGCTGGTGCCCGCGCCGCTGACCGGGCGCACAGACTCCATCGAGTCGGTTGCGTTCAATCCAGATTGGACGGCGGAAAAGTACTACGAGCAAGCCACGGCACTATACGGCGAGGGCCGCTACCAAGAAGCGGTGGCCCTGTTGCGGCCAGCGCTCAGGCATTATCCAGATGCGGTCCGTCTGCACTACGCGGCTGGCGTGGCACTCTACTCTGGTTTGGGCCGCTACAAGGAAGCAGCCGAGGTGCTAGAGCAGGCTGCGGCACAGGATACTTCGGTCGTCGAGGTAGCCCAGTTGCTGGGGGTCATTTACCTGCGTCTCAATCAGCCCGACCAAGCTGCAACGATACTAACGCGGGCGGCGGCGCTGGCACCCGAGGACTGGGAAACGCACTACCGACTCGGCCTAGCCCATAACCATCTCGGGGACAGCGCGGCGGCCATTGTCGCCTTTGTCCAAGCGCGAGAGTTAGCTCCCCAAGAGCCGATGCCCCATTTGCACTTGGCGCGGACCTACCAGCGGTTGGGCCAAGGGCAGGCCGCAGACCAAGCCCTACGCCGCTTCGAGGCGCTGCAACCGATCAAACAGGAGATCGATCGCTATCGCCAAGCCGTCCGCGTCGATCCCAAGCATCCAGATGCCCACTCAAAGTTGGGGCTGGCGTTGGCGCGGGCCGGGAGACTGACAGAAGCACAGCAGGCGTTCGAGCGATCGCTGGCACTGGCACCCGATGCCGAGACGCAGACCAATCTGGCCAATGTGCTGCTGCGCCAAGATGAGACCGAGGCGGCGATAGACCACTACACTCAGGCGTTGGCGCAGAATGCGGAGTTAGCCGAAGCCCACTACGGCTTGGGGATGGCCCACTACGCTCGGGGCGAGGCCGCGGAGGCCCTGCGTGCGCTGCGTCGGGCGCTGGCCTTGCGGCCGGATTTTCCCAAGGCGCACATCAATACAGGGGTCTTGCTCGAAGAGCAGGGTCATCTAGCCGAAGCGCTGGATCACTTTCGCCGTGCGGTTGACCTAGTCCCCGACGATGCTAGGGCGCTCAACAACTTAGTCATCGCGCTGGCGCGGGCCGGGCGCGTTGACGAGGCGCACAAGGTGCTGGAGCAGGCCCAAGCCCAGCAGGTGGATCTGCCGCTGGCCCGCAAGACGCTGGTGAGGGCGTTGGTGGCGCTAGCCCAAGCCCAAGCCCAGCAGGGAAAATGGTCTGCGGCCGTTGCCTTTCAGCAGCAGGCCATCGCGCTGACGCCAGTCCAGTTGCGAGAGGCACTCCTAAAGCAGTTATCCGCCTATGAGTCGAGTGTGCAATAAGCTGGGGGAAAATTCTCCATCTCCGTGCGCCGAGGTCGCCGAGCGCGGCCAGTGGGTGGCATTGACGCTAGTGGCCTTGGTCGCGTGCGGCGTGTACGTCAATGCGCTGGGCAACGAGTTGGTGTACGACGACCGCAAACTGATCCCCGCCAATGAGCTGATGCACGATCCGTGGCGAGTGGACCGGATTCTCGCTGGCCGCTATTGGGGCGAGGTCCTGCACTCACACCACTACCGACCGCTGACGGTTTGGACGCTGGCGTTTAATTATTGGGTCAACGGGTCCTTGGGGCTGCCCGGCGCACACAGCGTGGGATTCCATCTGGTCAATGCCGCGCTGCACGCGGGGGCTAGCTGTGCGTTCTTTCTTTTGGGACTGCGGTTGGGTTTGGCCGTCCACGCCTGTCTCGCCGCCGCTCTGCTTTTTGCCGCGCACCCGGTCCACACCGAGGCCGTGGCGTTTATTACTGGCCGAGCAGAGCCTCTAGCCATGCTCCTAGGCGCGTCCTTTCTGGCCTTGCACCACCGCAGGCAGTGGAAAGGGGCGGGCGGGCTGTACTGGTTTGCACTACTGAGCAAGGAATCAGCCGCTGTCTATCTCTTCGTCGCTCTGTGGTTGGATATCTGCACTGCGCAGTCGCTTAAAGCGCGCTGGCGGGCCTACGGCGGATACGGCTTACTATTGATAGGTTGGCTGCTCTTGCGCCAAGCGGCCCTAGGGACAGCCGACAGCGACATTTCCGCGCTCGACAATCCCTTGGTGAACGCCGCGCCGCTGGAGCGGGTGTTGACGGCCGCAACCGTGCAATTTGCCTACTTGCGACTGCTGGTCTGGCCGCTGGGACTTTCCTCGGATTACTCCCATGCTCAGATCCAGTTAGTAAGCAATCCACTGGATTGGGGAGTGGTTGGCTTTTGCGCTGCAGTGCTCATCGTAGCTAGCGCGGCTTGGTACTGGTGGCATCGGTCGCCGATGGTCGCCTTTGTCGCAGGGAGCTATGCGATCTTAGCCGCACCGACGAGCAATTTTCTGGTCCTAGTGCCGACCATTATGGGCGAACGGCTGATTTACGCGCCGTCAGCCGCGTTTTGCCTGCTGTTAGGTTGGGGCCTCTGGCGACTGGCGCAGCGCTGGGGTTGGGGTCTCTGGACGGTGGGCTTGGGGTTGCTTTGCAGCTATGCGGTTCTGACAGTGGCACGCAACGCAACATGGGCTGACACCGAGACCTTCTACCGCACGCAGTTCCGATCTGCCCCCCGCAGTGCTCGGGCGCATCTGGGGATGGGCCGGATGCATGCGGAGGCCGGACGACTCGACAGCGCCCAAATGTATAACCGATCTGCTCTGGCGATTTATCCCAACTACGCGATGGCTTGGTACAATCTGGGGCTTGTACAGGTCAAGCAGGGTGCTTGGGACGAAGCACTCCATTCCTATGAGCAGGCCGTCGCCCTTGAACCGGCCTATTTGAAGGCCTGGTACAATTTGGGTGGGGTCCATCTGCAGCGGGGCGAGTGGTCTGAGGCACTGAAGGCGTTCGAGCGGATGCTGGCCCTAGACCCGGAAAATGCCGGTGCGTGGAATGGCGTGGGCGTGGTCCGCATTCGCCAAGGGAAGCTAACCGAGGCGGCACGAGCTTTTGCCCGGGTGCTCGTGGCCGATCCCGACCACGAGCAGGCCCGGCACTATCTAGCACAGGTGCAAGAACGGCTGCGAAAGCAATAGGCGGCCCTAAGGTCCCGGCTCTTCTACTGTTAAGAACTGGTTGGCGGCTACGTCCTCAAGGCGCTGGACGCGCCCCGAGGGCCAGCGAATCTCGACCCAATCGACTGCCTGATTGAATCCCAAACCAAAGTGGACGCGCCCGTCGCTGTGCGCGAGAAAACTGCCGCCGCTGACAATCTCCGTGGTCTGCTCGACCCCGCCGCTGGCGATGGTGACTTTCGCCCCTAGGCCACCACCGACCAAGCGCAGGCTCAGCCAGTTGCGCTGGTTGCCGCCGTCGTTGCGCAAAAGTTGCGGCGGCCCGTCGAGATTGAAGACCAAGACATCTACATCCCCATCGTTGTCGTAGTCCCCCTTGGCGGCACCGCGACTGACGGCGGGGCGGCTCACATCCCCGGCTGCGACTTCTGCGAAGCGGTAGGCACTGGCCGGGCCCTGATTGGCAAAAAGTTGGTTGGGTTCGGCGTAGCCATCGGGCGCAAGGTGCCGAATCTGGGGGTAGACGTGCCCATTGGCTACAAAAAGGTCTTGGTCTTGATCGTTGTCGTAGTCGAAAAAGAACGTGCCAAAGGATAGGTGAGGCAGGCTCGGCTCGGCGAGGCCAGCCGCGGCGCTAACCACTGCGAAACGGCCATCGCCTTGATTGCCATAGAGAGTGTTGTAGTCGTCCTCAAAGTGGGTGACCAACAAGTCGCCATCACCATCGCCATCGTAGTCCCCATACGCGATGCCCATGCCAGCCTGTGCGCCCCCCTCGGCGCTGAGGGCAGCCCCGGCCTCCACGCCGACGTCGCGGAACTGGCCGTTGCCCTCGTTGCGATAGAGAAAATTGGGTGCCGAGTCATTGGCCACATAGAGGTCTGGGTCGCCATCCCCGTCGTAGTCGCAAAAAAGGGCGCTCAGGCCGTAGGTAGGCGCGAATTGGCCGGCCTTGGCTTGGCGGGTGACGTCGCGGAATTGGCCATTGCCCTCATTCCGGTAGAGGACATCCTGCGCCCCGGGGAGGCCGAGTGGTCCGGCGAACACGAGGACTCCCTTCCACATGCCGCCTCGGGGAGGAACGCGCTCGGGCGCAAAGTGTAGATACTGGGCGACGTAGAGGTCCGGGTCGCCATCCCCGTCGTAGTCGCCGAAGCTAGCACCCGTGCTCCAGCCCGCCAGATCGACGCCAGCGGCTTGGCCGACGTCGCGGAATTGGCCGTTGCCCTCGTTCCGGTAGAGGACGTTGGGGCCGTAATTGGTCACATAGAGGTCTAGGTCGCCGTCTTGGTCGTAGTCGGCCGCTGTGCAGCCCATGCCCCAACCTGTATCGCCGACCCCGGCTGTGCGGGTATAGTTCGCAAAGGTGCCGTCGCCCATGTTGCGGTAGAGGGCATTGGCTGGGGCCGTGGCCGGGTCGGGATAGCCTTCCAGGCGAGAGCCGTTGACCAAGTAGATGTCGAGCCAGCCATCGCCGTCGTAGTCGAGGAAAGCACCACCTCCGCCCTTGGCCTCAATGATGTAGTTTTTGACTCGGCCACCCGAGTGCATGCGGAAATCCAAGCCGCACGCTACAGTAACGTCGGTGAAGCGCACTGGGGTGAGGTCTGGTTCGGGGGCGCAGGCCGCCAAGACCAGCAGGGCATAGGCGCAAGTACTAGGGCGCATGGGAACGGGCGCAGCGGAAACCGATATAGGGGCTGCGCTCTACGGGCAAAACCTCAAAGCGGTTGATGCTGCGCAATACCGGTCCTGGGTTAATCCACGAGCCGCCGCGCAGGACCTTGAAGCGGCCCGTCTCCGGCCCTTGCGGGTCTTTAGTCGGGCCGGTGGCATAGTAGTTGGCGTCGTACCAGTCAGCGCACCACTCCCAGACGTTACCGGCCATGTCGAGCGCACCGTATGGGCTGGCTCCCGAGGGAAAAGAGCCGACGGGTGCCAGTTGTTCGTACCCATCTTCTGCGCCCCAAACATTGGCGCGTCCTGCTGCAAACTTCGCACCCCAAGGCCAGAGCCGACCGTCACTGCCGCGCGCGCTTTTTTCCCACTCGGCTTCGGTGGGCAGCCGTCTGCCGCGCCAAGCGCAATACGCGTGAGCATCTTGCCAGCTAACATAGACGACCGGATGGGTTGGGTCGGCTGTTGAGTCGGGCCCGTAGGGCTGACGCCAGTTAATGCTGTCGGCCTTTTCAGCCCCGCTTTTTTCAGCCTCGGTTTGGTAGCCAGTGGCCGCGACAAAGGCGGCGAAGCGGGCGTTGGTGACCTCGTAGCGGTCGATGGAAAAGGCGTTCAGATAGACTTGGCGGCTGGGCTTTTCGTCGGTGGCTCGCGGGTGGTCAATGCCCATGGTGAAGGGCCCGGCTGGCACGACGACCTCTTCGGCGGCAACGGGTGCCGTCAGGAGCAAGGCCGATAGGAGGCGCGAAATCCGCATGCGCGGCTGGGGGTGTAGCTAGCCCTTCTGCATCCGCGCCCAAGTGTCGCGCAAGGTGACGGTGCGGTTGAAGACGGGCGAGTCTGGCGCGTGATCCTCGCGGTCGGCGCAGAAGTAGCCGAGCCGCTCAAACTGGCAGGATTCCCCTGGGGCCATGTCGGCGAGGGACGGCTCTAGATAGCAGGGGTTGAGGACTTTGAGTGCGTCTGGGTTGAGATTGTCCAGCCAGGTGCCCCCGGGCGGGGCTTCAAGCGGGTTTTCGACTTTGAAGAGTCGGTCGTAGAGCCGCACCTCGGCTGGGACTGCGTGGGGAACCGAGACCCAGTGCAGGGTGGCCTTGACCTTGCGGCCATCGGGTGCGTTGCCGCCGC
>JAJEEZ010000032.1:0-3852 GCA_022820705.1 Candidatus Latescibacterota bacterium
GGGTGTTGGCCACCAAAGGCGATGGCGTGGACTTCGCCGATGCGGCCAGCTTGGATCAGGTTGCGCACGCCAATAACCTGAGCGGCATCGCGCATGGTCAACATGCAGCCGACCTTGAGGTCTTTCTCACCCGCCAGCGCCTCAATGCGGTCGAGGTCGGCCATCCGAGTACACAGAGGCTTGTCGCCGATGACGTGTTTGCCGTGCGTGAGAGCATCGATCAGCACCGGGCCGCGACCGGCAAAATAGGTGCCGGTCGCAACGATATCGCAGTCCACCTCGTCGAGCATTTGCTCGATCCGGTCGTGAGTGATTGCGGCGGTGCCCTTTGCGCGGATTTCGGCGCGCGTCTCCGCGTGCTCCTCGCACGCAGCTACCACTTCGAGCGCGGGCGACGCACAGGCTAGTGCGTAGAAGTCGAAGATGTGGCCGTGGCGCAAGCCAGCGAAGGCGATTTTGTAAGGGGCTTCACTCATCTCTACCTCTCACGATTCCTCTTCTTCGTCGCCGTACGAGTGCCCGCCGAAGATGGCTCGCAGTTCGGCCGCGGATGTGGCTTGGCGCATCTGGGCCATGCGCTCGGCTTCGTGTTTTTGCAGGGCGCGGACGTTTTCCAGCACCGCGCTGAGCTTGTCCGCGGGGAATTTCACCGCGCCGTTTTCGTCCATGTGAATGATTTCACCGGGGGCCACATCCATGCCAGCGACCGAGACCGGGACATTGACCGCGTGGACAGCTTGGGCACCGTGACCAGCGGTAATGCCGCTGAGCAAGTATTGGAACTTCATCGGGCGGATCTCGTCGATGTCGCGCGAAGGACCGTTGGAAATCGCACCGACGCAGCCAATCGCCTGCATGGCAGTAGTCATATTGCCACCGGCTAAACCGACCTTACCCTGGATTTCGGGCGGAAACTTCTGCTGGAAGACCAAGATCGTCGGCTTGGGCGAGGCGTCGAGGGCATCGAGAACGTCCATGAAGCTAACGCCGCTGTAATTGGGATCGGGCAGGCCGTAAGTGCAAGTGACCGCGTAGCCGACCGTAGGGCCAAGCTCGGGATACATGCAGCGCAGCGACTGATCGGTGTACCAGTTTTCGCTCCAAGGATTGTATAGCCCCAAGCACAAAGGGTCGCCCGGATAGGTGGCGACGACATTGGTGATTGAAGGCGTGTCAAAGTTCTTCAGCTCGGCGATCATTTCTTGTCCGGTCATTAGAAGCTCCTGATTAGGTAATGGGAAAGGTCAACCCGTGTCCGTCGCATTTTTCCGTTGTGCATGGTAAAATAGACTCGCTACGAGGCACATAACGAGGATGGTCAAATAGCCACCTATTACGCCGATCTCTTTCTCAATAATGGTCATCACACCATTGATGGTGATGAGTCCCACAAAGTACAGCGCGAAAACACGCCACCACTCAAAATGCGACCAGTTCATGGCGCTTCCTCCTTGCGGTATCATTTTCTTTTTTCGCACATAGAACAGTACGAAGAACACAGCGAGGATGATCAAATAGCCACCTATTGCGCCGATCTCTTTCTCAATAATGGCTATCACACCACCGACGATGAATACCATGCAGTAACACGTGAGAAAATGCCACCACTCAAAGTTCCAACGATTCATGGCACTCGCTCCTTATTCATAGTGGTTCCAATGTGCGCGTCGCGTCAATGCTGATCGCGCCGCGGCAAGATCGGCTGATTTTTCAACTCTCGGATTAGCTCTACAAGCCCCTCAGTCGCCGCTGCTAAGAATTTTTCGCCCTTTTCCTTAGTAGCTTTAGTCGCGTCGCCCATAACCCCGCTGCCCGTCTGCTGGCTCCAATAGGGTATCAGCCGCGCACCCGATCCCTCGGGATGCGTGCCGGCCAACAGGTCGGTGCGGAAGCTGGGCGACAGCGGCGAGCGCTCGTCAACGGCCTTGTCCATTTCCACCAACTCCGGCTTGAGCGCCAAGTAAAGCGAGGTCTCGTATTCACCAGCGTGCGAGGTACCGCCATAGTCCGAGTCGCGCAGTTCGTTGCCCACGGTCTTGGCGCGGCGTATATCCCAGTGATTGACCGAGGCGCAGAGGATCTGGCCCTCGTATTCGAGAACGGTGAGGCGGGCCGCTAGGTCAAGCGGCGAGGTGTTGGAGCCGTGGCCATTGACGATGAGGATGCGCTTAAAGCCGTGGTGGGCCAAGCTGCAACACACGTCCTTGACATAGCGGATAAAGGTGTCCCACGTAATAGTCAGGGTGCCGTGGAAATCCATGTGGTGCGGGCTGTAGCCGTGAGTGACGGGCGGAGCGAGCACCGCTTCTTCGGGGATGCGGGCTACGGCGCGTTCGCATATCCCGTGGCACAGCACCACGTCCGTATCCACCGGCAGATGCGGTCCGTGGTCTTCGTGAGTGGCGACGGGCAGCACGGCCACGCGGCCCGCGGCTGCAGCGTCCCGGGTCTCGTTCCAAATCATTTCAGCATAGCGGTATTTCACGGGTTTCGCTCCTTGGAGTAGTAGAGTCAGCGCACGAGAACGCGGGAAGAAATACGCAATTCGCGCCGCAGGGGCAAGTTGCCGTTCCTCGACAGCTTTCGGCATCCCTTCTATATTTCAGGGAGGGCAACTCTACTCGCAACTTAACCGAAGGAACAGCAATACATGGGTCGCAAGATACGCCTCGGTGTGCTCTGCGGCGGGCGCTCGGCCGAGCACGAAGTCTCGGTGATTTCGGCGCGCTCGATGTTGGAAGCCATCGACAAGGACAAATACGAATTGGTGATGATCGGCATCTCCAAAGAAGGACGCTGGCTGTCCGCCGCGGACACGCAGCAGCTTCTGGCGTCCAGTCAGGTCCACGAGGACGGGCTAACGCCAGTAGCACTTGACTATCTGGGGACGCGCTCGCTCGTGGCGCAGCGAGGCGATGTGCAGGACCAAGCCCTCGACGTAATCTTCCCCCTCCTCCACGGCCCCTACGGCGAAGACGGCACCGTGCAGGGCCTGATGGAACTGGCCAATGTAGCGTATGTAGGGGCCGGAGTCGTCGGCTCGGCCGTGGGCATGGACAAGGAGCTGATGAAGCGGGTCTTCAAGGCCGAGGGATTGCCGCAGGTGGACTACCAAGTAGTCCGGCGCAGCCGGTGGGAAAAGGACCGCGCCGGAGTGCGCGCCGAGGTCGAAGCCGCTTTAGCCTACCCCGTCTTCGTCAAGCCGGTGAACCTCGGTTCGAGCGTCGGGGTGAGCAAAGCCTGCGATGGTGCCGAGTTGGAGCAGGCCATCGACGAAGCAGCACAATACGACTACAAGATCGTGGTCGAAGCCGAAGCGAGTGGCTGCCGCGAAGTCGAGGTGGCGATCTTGGGCAACGAGTCGCCAGAGGCGTCCATCACCGGCGAGATCGTGCCGGGCAACGACTTTTACGACTACAACGCCAAATACATCGACGACAACTCCGACCTGATCATTCCAGCGCGCATCTCGCCAGCCACCCAAGAAGCCGTGCGCGAACTGGGCATCCGGGCCTTTCAAGTGGTGGAAGCCTGGGGTTTAGCGCGAGTGGACTTTTTCGTGCGCGAAAGTGACGAGGCGATTTTCGTCAACGAGATCAACACCATGCCGGGGTTTACGCCCATCAGCATGTATCCCAAGCTGTGGGTGGCGAGCGGCGTGAGCTATGGGGATTTGATCGACCGCTTGGTTCAGTTAGGGATCGAGCGGCACGAGGACAAGCAGAAGACGAAGACGGCCCTATAAACTCCATGAAGAAAGCGCGTTGGGAAAAAGGCAACGTCAGCAACCTGATTTCGTTTGCCCTGTTGGTGGCGGGCCTCTGGGGGCGCGTCGAGGGGATCAATGGCAGC
>JAJEEZ010000070.1:0-7038 GCA_022820705.1 Candidatus Latescibacterota bacterium
CGCGGACACCCGAGGGCGTCCGCGTTGGATTGAAAATTCATCTCGTCGCAGTCTAGCGGATGGACGCACCTCTCTCCCTACTCGGGGAATACCAAGCGCACCACCAGCGACGAATGTGAGGCGAAAATTTCATAACGGGCAGAAAGTAAAGGGACCGCTAGCACCTGTCAAGCTGTGCAGGGAACTTTTGCTACGGCAGGGGACGTATGACCACCCGGCCTCCATCTACGACTTGAACGGTCAACTCACAGCCATAAAGCAAAGACATGCCAACAAGAGGATCACAGTCTGCCTCGTCCACAGCAATCCGTCTCGGCCTGCTATTCCAAGTGACAGTGGCCTCGTAGATATCGAAGAGGCTGTCACGACCGTCAGCCAGCATAGCCCGCCCCCGCCGACGCCAGACAAGGCCCAATTCCTGAGTAAGGGATGCAGGAAGCGTCAGGAAACCATTGAAACCTGTATCGACAACCGCATCAATCGCGCATTCCCGATCTTCTGGTCCTCTCACCTTTAGCGAGATGATGGCCTCTCGGTATGCCGTAACATGGCCGGTTATCACGCACCACCCGCCTGTTCGCGCGGTCCAAAGCGGCGGACATACCGGGATCCGACGCGCCTTGTCCATATTTGTGCATCGAGTCTGCGGGCAAGAAGCCGATCGGATGCAGCCAGTTCGTCCTGATCAATTTCATAAGCTCCCGTCTCAATGTCGATGACCACGAATTTACCTTCGTCGTCAGGTTCAACATGGGGACTTATATCTCGCTCATAAATCTCATCGCCACGGCGAGCAAACTCCTCTTTGCTGTACCGAGGTTTTGATACGGACATGTTATTCCTCCTTGCGATTGCAGGGAACCAGAATAAGATGCTCAGCGAACACTGTCTATGGTAGATCGTCTACTCTTTATATGTAGGAGATTCGAGAGTCATTCGCAAAGTCGTCGTCGCAGCCAGCGATGAGTATGTTGACCTCCTTACGGCGGCTGGCCTGGGTACTGTTCAAAGTTCCCCGATTCGCATTTAACTCAACAGCTTCTCAGCGAATCAACGCCAACTTAGCCGTTTGAACCACATCGCCAGCTTGCAGCACGGCCCAATAGACCCCGGAAGCCGCCTCTACACCCGCATCCGTGCGACCATCCCAACGCACGCGATGCGCCCCGGCAGTTAGCCAGCCATCGGCTAACACGCGAACCGGCTGGCCCATCAAATTATAGACGGCAAGCCGCACGGGACCGGCCTCGGCAAGAACAAAGGGAATGGTCACTTCGGCGTTGAACGGCGTGGGAAAAGGATCGCCTAGGCCGAATTCAACGACAGATCGAGAGGATCCCAAAAACTTCGCTCCTGCAATCGCCTTGGCATTGAAAGGCTTCCACAATTTCACATCCCTTAATTGCCAATGAGTAAAAGAGCTCGTGCGGTTCTGGTTTGTCCTATTGCGAAATTCGATCACATTCTGACCGGAATTTAGATCTATCTGGCTTAAAGTGGTCCACCAAGATCCCCAATCGTTGCTTACTGGAATCCAACCATAGTCCTTACCATTGACCAGAATATCGACCACGGCATCATTTTTGAGAGACCATGTCATCGCAACATCTTCACCTATTCCCTCAAAGCTAAATTTGACGCTTTTGGGATTTTTAGTAACTGTGGGCGGACTGTAGCCGAAGAGTCCTCTGCTCGGAAGCGGCTCTAACTGTTCGCCTTCGATTTCAAGCCGCTTCGTCCCCGACGCCCCATTCGAGGTAGTAATCCGCACATTGCCGCTCTGAGCCTCATCTGGAACCTCGACGACAATTCTGCTGTTGGACCAACTCACATACTCCGCAGCAGAAGGTCGTACGTTAGAAGCAAATGAAATGTATCCCGTACCGCGTGTAGTACCAAAATTACCACCTGTTAGCGTCAGGCGATCCCCTGTTTTTGCTTGCGTCGGCGAGATTCTAGTCAGATACGGACTCGTTATTTGTAGGCGGATGGCATTACTGGTGCCTTCTGACGTTCTAACGGTCAGGTTGCCAGGGGGAGTATTGACGGGAATGCGGAACCGTATCCTACTACTTGACCAAGAGGTAAACGCAGACGAAGGAATCGTGACCGAACCAATCCGCACGGAACTGCCTCCCCGCGAGGAGCCGAAATTCTCCCCGCTTACGGTAACAACAGTATTAGTTCTTCCGGTCTGCGGGGAGATACTGCTGATCCAAGGAGAGGTAATTGTCAGCTGGGCCGAGTCTCTTCCGTTCGAGGTTACAACCTGCACATTGCCGGTACGCGCTCCAGTCGGCACTCTCACTTGGATCTCGGTATCACTCCAGCTAATATACTGGGAAGAGTTGGGTTCCTTACCTCCGTGGAAAATCACCCGGCTCGTGCCTCGATTCGCACCGAAAGTCGTCCCACGGATGGTTATGATTTGATTGTACCGCACCCGACTGGGCGAGATGGAAGTGATTTGCGGAGATGCGGAAACTTGCATGATCGGCAACACGAGTTTGCCGTATCCGCTGTCGTTGTCCCTTCCCCGAGTTCCTATGTCAACCGTTGCCTCAATAAGCGCATCCCACAATTGAGTGCGCGAGTACGATGGGTTGGCCGACTTGATTAGAGCCGCCGCTCCGGCGACGTGAGGCGCAGCGGCGGAAGTCCCGGTATAGCCGTAAAAAAACTCAGACTCTCCATAAGAGACTGTCGATACTCCACTAGGCGCGACGAGTTCGGGTTTGAAGCGACCATCGGTGGTGGGTCCACGGGAGCTGTAATCTGCAATCCAACCTAAGTCGTAGTAGTCATAATGGACTGCACCAACGCTCATGGCCCCTCTGGCGTCCGCGGGACTCCCGATACTGTTCTCCGCGATCGAATACTCTTCAAAATCGTGATTAAGCGACCATATTTTCACCCTTCTAGGCCGAGCATCCTCGCTACGAACAGAAATTCCATATTCTCCTGATCTGTCTGCTTCGATTTCGATCGATTCTACAGGGATGTTGCCACTGAACCCCCCTTGATAATCGATACTTTGCGCGACGGGTTCGAGATCGCCAGAGGAGTTCACAAAATTGAGGTATAGGTCGTAGTCCTGCTGGGAGATAGGCCAATCGTTCCAAGTTAAGAAAATTCTTATCTCATCCCCTTTCTCTGCTTCAAACGCTAGCACCTCGTCTTCCTCGCTAAAGTTATGCCAACTGTCAGAATCGAAATCAGACCAGAACCCATAGTAATGGCTCTTTGCATCATTGCCCGCTGCATTTACCCAGAGAATCCCATTATCTGCGGCGTCATTTACAATGTCGCAGGCGAGTCCTCGCCCGTCGCCAATTCCTGTTCCAAACCAACCCATGGAATGATTGATTATGTCGATACCGTCCCGTATGGAGTGGTCCTTGGCGTTTTCAAGGTCAACTAAATCCCCCACCTTATAGAGATAGAGCTCGGCTTCCTGGACCATATCGTGGATAATCTCGGCACACGCCGTACCGTGGACGCTCTCGCCTGCGTAGATTCCTTCATTCGTATAGTCGCGATATCGCCAACGTGCTGGCATGTCTCCAGACAGTTCGTCCGCCCTCTTAAATCCTCCATCAATAACGGCCACCTTGACTCCTTGGCCTCTCACACCCTCGAAGTAATTATCATACGCTTTGATGGACCACCCGCCTTCGCTCCAAGTCTCTGTCTGTTGTGAATGCGGCCGATACGGCCTGCGGACAAAGCGAACCCCCGGCAGTTCCGAAACCGCCAGCAGCGACGACGCCGGGACCGAAACCCGCATCAGACCCTTGGACTGCGCCAGAACCCGTCCACCAAGCGCAGCTAACGACGACGTATCAATCGAAGCCGACGCTTGGCCAAGATATGGAACCAAGATGACGACGACAGTGTCCTGTAAATCACGAGTCGGCTTGGCCGCCCCCGGCGTTGCCAGTTCCCACAGCGAACTCTGTATCTTGGCAGGGCCGTCGGGTCTGTCAGGTGTGTAGTCTATGTTCTGTCCCCAGAGGGGTATATAGCCAAGGACGCCTAAGAAAAGGGCGGTCATAATTCTACAACGATTAATTGATTTCACTGTCGATCCATGTTTCAGGGTGAGCGTATCTAGCAGGCGGAATGCCGACGCGAGTTAGCGGCGGCTTATAATACGCCCTCAAAACGAGACGTCAAGGAACCTTACGGCAGGCACTATTCGGCTCAGCGAATCAACGCCAACTTAGCCGTTTGAACCACATCGCCAGCTTGCAGCACGGCCCAATAGACCCCGGAAGCCGCCTCTACATCCGCATCCGTGCGACCATCCCAACGCACGCGATGCGCACCAGCATCCATCCACTCATCGGCCAACACGCGAACCTGCTGCCCCATCAAATTATAGACAGCAAGCCGCACGGGACCGGCGGCAGCAACGGTGAAGGGAATGGTAACTTCCGCATTGAACGGCGTAGGAAAAGGATCGCCCAAGCCATCCGGCAACTTGGACAAAAGCCGCGTCCCCGCAGCGAGCTTAGCACTAAACGGCTTCCACAACGCCACATCCTTCAACTGCCAACGGACGAAAGATGCCGCGCGGTCTTGGTTGATGACATTGCGGAATTCGATGACGTTTTGCCCAGACTGGAGATGTGTCTCATCGAGGACGAGATACCAAGTCCGCCAATCCTCCCCAGCTATGAGCTCCGCATACCTTTGTTCGTTGAGGAAAATAACGATCTCGTCGTTGCTTATTTCCTTAGTCGAAAACTGACACAGGACATTGCGGTTGATCCCCTCAAAACCAAACTTGACGCTTTTGGGATTTTTGCTAACCGCAGGCGGACTGTAGCCGAAAATTCCACTACTCGGCAGCGGCTCTATCCACTCGTCGCCAATCTCCACTTGCGCGGCCCCAGTAACCCCATCGGCGGTAAAAACCTGCACCCCACCACTGCGAGCCTCGGACGGAACGCGGACGACGATGATGCCGTTAGACCAAACCGCATAATCGTCGGCCTCGGCTTGCACATTGGGATTAAACAACACGTACCCCGCGCCGCGCTCTTGACCAAAGTTGCCGCCAGTCAGCGTCAAGTACTCGCCAGCCTGCACTTGCGGCGGCGAAAGTTGCGCCAAGTACGGACTGGCGATTTCCATGCGGACGGCATTGCTGGCACCTTCAGCCGTCACAACGTTTACATCGCCCGAAGGCGCATTGAGCGGAACGCGGAACCGTATCGTCTCATTCGACCAAGTCTCGAAAGAAGACACCGCAACCGAATCAATCCACACAGAACTGCTGTCCCGCGCGAGACCGAAATTGTCTCCGTCAATTTGTATGAGGTCGTCGGTCTTAGCTCCCGCATCTATGCGCGTGTGATTGGTGATCTCCCCAATGTAAGGCGACGCGACGACCACCTGCACACTGTCGCTGCCGCCGCCAGTTATCACCTGCACCTTGCCGGTGCGAGCGCCAGTCGGCACGCGCACTTGGATCTGCGCGTCGCTCCAAGCAAGATAGTCGGAATCACTCGGCTCCTTGCCCGCGAAAAAGACCACTCTGCCCGTCCCTTTGGTATCGCCGAAACCTTGGCCGGCGATGATAACTGTTCGACCGTATTGAACGCGGCTAGGCGAGACGCTGGCAATTTGCGGCGCGGGTACTGACAGCACGAGTTTGCCGTATCCCGTGCTGTCGTCCTTGCCCGGTGCCCCCACATCGACGGTGGCCTCGACGAGGGCCTGCCACAGATCGTCGCGCGAGAGCAACGGGTTAGCCGATTTGAGTAGAGCGGCGGCACCAGCCACGTGGGGAGTCGCCGCCGAGGTACCTCCAAACAACCTCTCCACACCGTAAGAAGCCGTTGTCACGCCCGAAGGCGCGACGAGGTCGGGCTTGATCCGGCCGTCGGCGGTGGGGCCACGCGAACTGTAGCTCGCCACTGTTCCCAAATCCCACTGGTCGCGGTTAATCGCCCCAACGCTCAGCGCCCCGCGCGCGTCCGACGGAATCCCCAAGCTGCCAGTCGGAACCGGATATTCAATGTCGTGGTGCCAAGACCACACCCGTAGCTTCTTAGGCTCGGCCTCGCCGACGCGGACCACGGAAATGCCATACGTGCCCGCTCGCCCAGCGAAGTATTCTATAAACTCCACCGGCGCACCGCCTTCGCCCTGAACATCAGTGCTTTTGCTGACCTCTTTGATGTTGCCAAACGCGTCTTGATGGTAGAGATACAGGTCGTAGTCCGCCGTGGTGATGGGCCAATCGTCCCAAGTTAGCGTTATCCTGATGACGTCGCCGATTTCAGCGACAAAATTCACTGCGTCGTCGCCAGCGGCAAAATTGTGCCGATTGTCGTCATCGCTATCGCGCCAAAAACTCGCGTAGTGCTTTTGGGCGTAGTTGCCGACGGCGTTGACCCAGAGAATGCCGTTGTCGGCCGCGTCATTTACGATGTCGCAGATGATCCCGCGCCCATCCCCAAACCCCTCGCCCACCCAAGTCGCCGAGTAGTTTACAACGGCCACTCCGTTTTGTATGCAGCGGTCTTTGGCATTCTCCATATCCACTATATCCGCAACCTTGTACAGATAGAGTTCGGCTTCTGGGGCCACGTCGTGGATGATCTCGGCACACGCCGTGCCGTGGGCGTCCGTACCGGCGTATATCCCCGTGCGCGTATAGTCGCGGAACCACCGACGCACCGGCATATCTTCGGGCAATCTGTCAGCCCCCTTAAATCCGCCGTCGATAATCGCCACCTTGACCCCTTGGCCCTTCGCGCCGGCAGCGTGTTTTTCGAGAGCGCGGATGAGCGCTAAACCCTCGCTGATGGTCTGTTGCGCGTGCGGACGGCGGGGCCTGCGGACAAAGGCCACACTCGGCAACTCAGACACCGCCCGCAGCGATGCAGCCGGTACCGACACGCGCATCAGGCTCCTAGACTGGGCCAAAATTTTGACGCCAAGGTCGGCAAACGTCGTAGTGTCAATGGTGGATGCCAAACCCGCTGCGGGCACCAAAATGACGACCACGTCTGAGCCGTCCGCCGC
>JAJEEZ010000368.1:0-14002 GCA_022820705.1 Candidatus Latescibacterota bacterium
CTTCCAAGAAGACGAGATGCGTTCCATTCGCGGCGTTGACGTGTAACCCGCCGTTGCCGC
Organism: Candidatus Latescibacterota bacterium; assembly: GCA_022820705.1. Classification (GTDB taxonomy): domain Bacteria; phylum Latescibacterota; class UBA2968; order UBA8231; family UBA8231. The sequence continues at coordinate 61 of JAJEEZ010000368.1, forward strand.
CAGCACCCGCACCCGCGTAGATCAGGTTGTCGCCGGTGCGGCTATTGATCAGCAAACCGCCGTTTTGCGACGAATCAGCACCAGCGAGGAAGATGTTGACGCCCGCGGCATTGTTGGCCATCAGCAAGCCACTGCCTTCATCTTCACCCGCAGCGATTAGCAAATTGCCAACCGCGCTCCGCAAGGCCAAATGGCCACTGCCAACCTCGCTCGCGCCTAGGTACGCCAACTGCTCGCCCGAGGCGTTGTACACCTGCAACGCACCGCCCTCTTGATCGCTACTTACAAGCGAGACCAGCGGCGCGCCAGTCGCCGTATTGACCACGAGCAAGCCGTGGCCAGCCGCATCGCTACTAAGGCTAACCCCACCCTGGCCTTTGCCAGCCCCCACCCACAAAGCGCCGTTCTGGCGCTCGTCAGCCGTAGCTACGAGCACGGGTTGCCCCTCATCGTTGAGGATTTCAATGGCGCGGGCGCGGACCACGTCGGCCCCGGATGCCGTACTCATCAAGGCAGTGCTCAGCGATGCACTCAGCACAATGGCAACGTCGGTTAAGGCCAGCGCGGCCAGCACCGCCAAGAGGCGGCGACCAATGTAGCGTTCCAAAGAAGCGTAGGGTTGAAAGGCGCGCATACGTCTCCTCGCAGTAAAAAGCAGTTTTTCGCCCATCGCGTGGGACTTATCTTGCATGAAAACCTACACAAGGAGACACTCATGGCCAAGATCAAGGAAGTCCGCTGTATCCGCACTCGCCAGAACGGCACCTGGGTCATCGTCAAAATCATCACCGACCAGCCCGGCCTCTACGGCATCGGCTCGGCCAGCGAGCACAACCACGCTGCCACCGTCGCCACTGCCCTCGAAGAGAGCTTAGGGCCGCTGCTGATTGGCCGCGAGGCTAGCCGCATCGAAGACATCTGGCAATGCGTGTACAACAGCGGCTACTGGCGCAGCGGCTCCATCCTCAACGCCGCGCTAGGCGGCATCGACATGGCCTTATGGGACATCAAGGGCAAAGAGGCCGGGATGCCCGTGTACGAACTGTTGGGCGGAGCCTGCCGAGCCGCAGTCCCCTGCTACGCCCACGCCGGCGGCAGCGATCACGAAGCCCTCGCCGACGACATCCAGCGCTATATCGACGAAGGCTGGCCGGTAATCCGCTGCCAACTCGGCGGCTATGGCGGCGGCGGATTTGTGGAAAACGCCCTCAAGCCGCGCAATGCTTGGTCGGCGGCACCGGCCTTTGACGACGAAGCCTATCTAGAGGCTATTCCCGCGATGTTTGAGTACTTGCGCAACAAGCTGGGTTTTGGCCCCAAGCTCACCCACGACGTCCACGAACACCTCAAACCCCAAATCGCAGTGGCACTGGCCAAGCGGCTGGAACCCTACCGGCTGTTTTTCCTCGAAGATGCGCTGGCACCCGAGCAGATCGGCTGGTACCGGCTCATGCGTCAGCAATGCACCACGCCGCAAGCCATGGGCGAGCTATTCGTCAATGTCCACGAATACCTGCCGCTGATCAGCGAGCGCCTCATCGACTACATCCGCATCCGGGTGGCCAAAGGCGGCGGTATCACGCCCTGCCGCAAAATCGCCGCGCTCTGCGAGTTTTACGGCGTGCAGACGGCTTGGCAGGAAGGTGGAGACAACGATCCGGTCAACCAAGCGGCAGCCATGCACTTAGATATGTCGAGCTACAGCTTCGGGATCCAAGAGGAGAACGGTTTCAGTCCAGCAGAGTTAGAGGCCTTCCCCGGGCACGCGACCATGGAAGGAGGATACATGTATCCCAACGACCAGCCGGGATTAGGGATCGACATCGACGAGGAGAAGGCAAAGAATCTGTTAGTCGGGGACCAAGTGCGCGCCTTTTACGCGGCCGAGGATCGCCGAGCAGACGGCAGCGTGGTGCGGCCTTAGAAGCTGTCTGAAAACCCCGGCGACCTTCGCACGAGGGCAAGGTATCCGCAGAGGAGGTCCATGATCCGAGGGTGATGCCCAATGAGCAGGTCGGAGAGGCCGTCGCCGGTCGCATCCCCGAGGAGCAAAGTCGTGTTGAACGCACGCGGCCAACTCTTTTGGGTCTTGCGGCGTTCGTGCGTTGCCCCTCGCAGCACGATGTCCAGAGGCACCCACCCCGGCTCGCGATGGCTGGGCACACCGTCTAACGCAATTCTGCGAGTGGCGTTGGGTTTGTCGGGGTAGCGGCCCCTTTCCATGCGGTAGAACTCAAGATCCAGCCAAATATCATCGCCCATGAACCCTTTGAACCTCTTCCAAAGGCTGCTTTCGAGGTACTTGATCTCAATGGTTGTGAACATCAAGTCGGCTTGGCCGTCGCGATCAAAGTCGTACCGGTCCATCCCAAGTTGGATGCTGCCGTCCGACTTGAACGCAATATCGACATCCCGTGCGAACGCAGTGCCGCCATCGGCTGTTGGTGCGCCAAAATGCACCTCATAGGCGGAACGCTTGCTTGCAATGCTCCCGCCCTCCAGCGAGAAGACCACCAAATCGGCAATCCCGTCGCCGTTCATATCGCTTAACGAGTGCAGCACCCGCCCCGTCATATCTACGGTGGCAAGCGAGGAAAAATTGTCGGAGTCGAACGTCACATCGGTCATAAAAGTCTCCGCCACCGACGCAAACAGCCCGCGCTCGTCTTGGAGATGAACCTCGAAATGGTCCGCGTTCCAGAACACTAAGTCGCGGCGATCATCTCGGTTGTAGTCCATCTCATAGACGCGGCTCTGTGACCAAGGATCGTATCGATATCCGTCGGCTCCGTAGATCCTACTCATATCGGCGGAAGGGCCGATCTTCACCGGATCGGCAAACGCGCCGTCGCTCATCTGGACGAATACCCAGAAGCCATCGACGTCCGGTATCACTAAGTCGTCGCGCTCGTCGCCGTTCACGTCCCGAGTAACATCTACATGGGGGATTTCGCCGCTGCGAGGTGGATTGAAGTTGGAAATCACCGCCACCAGCTCCCGTTCCGTCGCCGAGTCGGGATCGAACCAGTTCAAGCGACCCCTCTCGTACGCAATCAAGCGGTCGTGTCCACCGATATTGGCCACATCCACGAACAACACTTGGGGACGCAATGTTGCACCGAATCGCGGCACCCAGGTGCTATCGCCGAACGCGTAGATGCGCAAGCGGTGGTCGCCATTCTCGTCAATGCTCACCACAGCAAGGTCCGCGACAGCACCACCGAGCAGGAATCCAGTCAAAACGGTCTGGCGTTCCGCCGAGCCGAGGACGACCTCGTACTGCTCGAAAGTAAATTCCGCGGCAGGCATCGTCGGCTCGGCCCCAATAGGAGCCGAGATGCTTAAAAGAATGCAGATCAAACGAGAAATCGAGCGTGTAATCATTTTGTATCGCACCCTATGTTGCGCTAGTTGCATCCTACCTTCAGGCAGGATTTACCGCGCCTTTGGATATGAACAAGGCGCGGAGAGAAGTCGAACAAAGCTGTTTAGCTTGTAAACTGATGATAGCATCATTAATTTACAAGCATGAATTACAGAAATCGCCACTTAGAGACCAAAATTCTTCGCTATAAAGAAATTTTTCCCGTCCTGCTGGTGACCGGCGCTCGCCAAGTCGGCAAGAGCACGCTGCTTAGTTATCTGTGCGGTACCGCCATGCCGCATATTACCTTTGATCCGGTGCTTGACGTCGGCAACGCCCGCCAAGACCCTGAATTCTTCATCACTCAGCACCCGCCCCCTATCATCCTCGACGAAATCCAGTACGCGCCCGAATTGCTGGCGATCATCAAGCGCCGCGTCGATCGCGACGATGCGCCCGGACAGTACTTTCTCACCGGCTCGCAAAACCTAGCCCTGCTCCGCGATGTGAGCGAGAGCCTAGCGGGCCGGGTCGTCGTGCTCGATCTGGGGCCTTTGACTCTGAGCGAGCGCCAAGGATGGGGCAACCGAGCCGAACCCGTGTGGTTAGAACTCCTGCTGAAGGCCGGCGGCGCATTGCCGGACTTGCACCACCAAGCACGCGTACCAAACCTCGCGCCGCTAAGGACCGTATTCGAGGTGCTGTGGCGCGGCGGCTATCCCCGGACCTTGGACCAATCGCCAGATGTCATTGTCGATATCATGCAATCCTACGTGCGGACCTATGTCGAGCGCGATGTGCGCAGCCTAGCCAGCGTCCAAGACCAGCAGCAATTCTCGCGCCTCCTGGGTCTGTGCGCCGCCCTGACGGCGCAAGAGGTGAATCACAGTCAGTTCGGCCGCGAAATCGGCGTTACTCCACAGACGGCCTCGCGCTGGCTGAACATCCTCAAGGCAACCTACCAGTGGCTAGACCTGCCGCCCTACCACGGCAACACCATCAAACGGATCAGCGGCAAACCCAAAGGATATCTGACCGACACCGGGTTAGCCGCCTTCCTCCAGAGGATTTCCTCGCCCGAGGCCCTCTCTGGCCATCCTCTGCTAGGGTCGCTTTTCGAGACGCATGTGGTGCTGGATATCCACCGGAAATTTCACTGCTTAGACATGCCGCCCCAAGTGTATCACTGGCGCACCCTCGCTGGTGCCGAGGTCGATTTACTGCTGGAGCGAGATGGGATCTTCTGGCCGATGGAAATCAAGAGCAGCACGCGCATTACCCGAGCGGACGCACGAGGCATTATGGCGTTCCGGGAGACGTATCCGGGCCTGCGCCACGGCCCTGGAATTATAGTCGCCCCCGTAGAAGATGTTTTCCAGCTACGCGACGAAGTACTCGTCATCCCGTACGATCTGCTGTAAATCAGCCGTGCAAAATGGGATGGCCGTTGCCGGGGAAGAACGCCACATCCACGAGGAAGGAGAGGCTGACGATTAGTCCGATGCAGAAGGGGGCGGGTCAGTAGTGGTCAATTGGTCAAAAAGCGTTGGCTCCAACTCCATCAGGTAGGCGCGGCAATCCCGGCGAATAGCTTGGGCAATATCCAGTGAACGCCGACCTTGAGGCTCATCCGCAACTTCAACCATCTCGACTGGATAACGGCTGGCAACCGCAAACGTCGTCAGCCAGCGCAACGCCTCCCGTTGCGATTGGATTTGGGGAATCCACTGGCCAACCATGCCCAGTAGATGTTCTAGATCGTGGGTGCGAGGGACCGGCTGAGCATAGAACACCAGAACGGCTTTGAGGTACTTTTCAGCCGCCTGTTGACTGTGGAAACAGATCGTATCCCAGGGGATTTCTTGGGCCGCCAGATTATTCCTGACGTTTAGCAGGTCATTTTCAGCCCGGCTAATCCACTGCCGCACTAGAATTTTTTGCGGAGTTTCGCTCATATAAAGTAGTGCCCTCGGCCAATATCTGGGACGCGAATGAAGACGGAGCTTCTTTCCAATAATCCAGTTCGGCGGGGGTGTACACGACAATATCCAAGGGGCAATCAATGCCTTCGAGTAGGCGGCGCGTTTCAAGGGTGCGCTCTAACGGAGGCAAATCCGTCTGCCAGACCACGAGTAAGTCCAAATCACTGTCCCATTGGCTATGACCCGTAGCATGAGAGCCGAATAGAACGATCCGCTCAAAGGGGTGTGCGCGGACGAGAGTCTCTACGACAAGCTCGAGCGTTTGGTTGATCTTTTTGGTTGTCTCTGTGGTCATAGTGTAGAATCTAAAGAATCAACCCATTAAATCCAAAATTCTCAGCCGTGCAGGATGGGATGCCCGTTGCCGGGGAAAAACGCTACATCCACGAGGAAGGAAAGACCAACGCCGAGGAAGTACCCCGCAATCAGGCCGATGAAGAAAGGCGCGGCCTTGCGGTACAGCTCAATGCCGCCAAAGCGCATAATCAGGCTCTTGGCTGCCCACGCCACAAAGATCGCCGGCGCTTGGTTGCGCACCATCCAGATCGCCGAGATCGCCAAACCCACCGGGTGCAGAGGCCACCACGGAAAGCGATACTGCATAAACGTCAAAACCGACATCGCCGCCGCGCCGATGCCAAAGAAGCCTAACTTTTGCGCGTGGAAATCGGCCGGGGCCTTGATCTTGGCCATCACGTCGCCAAAGGCCATCACGCCAGCACCGGAGGAAACGCGGAAGATCCAAGAGTTGAAGTTGGAAGCCCCCTGCTCGTAGGCCATGAAGATGAGATTGGTCAGCGAAACCGCAAAGGACAGCACCACGGCCAAGGCGATGGCCAAGACAAAGCAGCGGCGGGCAATGCGCAGGCTGCTTTGCAGCTTGGCGGCGTGCGCAGCCGAGGGCATGAAGATGGACTGTACATCGCCAAAAAAGGAATAGGTCAACCCCAAGGCCGCCAAGCCCGTCGGCGAAATAGCGCTAGTGCCCAGCGTCATCATCGTCATCGCCTGACTGACAACAGGCGTGGTCAGATAGAACACGCCCGTCTGAACTACTAAGCGCGTAATGCCCAAATAGGCGATGAGGACGCCAGCCAAAAAAAGCATCGCCACCGACCACTCCATGCCAGCCTCGTGCAGCCAAGTTAGCATGTAGCAAACACCCAGCGAGAGGCCCAACACGGCGGCGCGGTAGGACATCAACTCGCGCCGGTCGTCAATCGGGTGAGCTGGATTCCACGCCTTGCACACCACGTCCTTGAGGTGATCGCGCGCCATCCACAACCCCCACAGCACCAGCACCACAAACGCCCCCCAACACTGCCAAGATGTCGATGGCAACCCCCAAACGAACTTGTCCGCCTCAGTGACGCCGAGGCCAAAGCGGTTGAACAAACCCTCCTCGATCAGCGTTAGCAAAAAGAAGAACCAGATGCTAAAGGTCACATTGAGGTTGGCGAAATACATGAAACCAATGACCGGGAAGTAGAAGCGGATGTTAATGGTCGGAAAGCCGTGCGCGATTTGGATGGGGTGATGCCATTCGATTTTGGGAAAGAAGTGAAAGAAAAAGCCAACGATGTTCCATAAGACAATGCACAGCGGAATGGCCGCCCCTGCCCAGAAGACTTTGCTGTACATGACCGCTGGCAGTCGGCGGGAACTGTCGGCGTTGGCGACGAGGGCTTGCGGCACTTCCATAAGCGGATAGGCCAACCGCTCGCGCTCGATCCACTGCTTGCGGAGGATGACCACCACGCAGAAGCAGACCAAGTACAAAGTCCATATAAAACTCAGCCACCAAAACAGCGGCATGGCCCAAGCAGCTAGCAAGGTGCCCCAAGGGGTCGGTTCGCCGATGGGCAGGCCCTCAAAAAACCAAGTCATGGCCAAGCCGTCGTTGCTCGGTAACAGCCACGTCGGCAGGTAGGGCAACACGTACGTGCCCCATTGATTCTCCGCTGACGCAAAGTAATACGGCGTCGTCGGTATGGCTAGGAAGTAGCCGATTAGAAAAACCGGAATGCCTGTACAGACCAAGCCCATGACGACGACGGTGATCAGCTCGGCAGGGCGCAGTGCCCAGTTAAAATTGAGGGTCTTCAGCAGGGCGTTGGCAAAGATGAGGCAGACAAAGAGAAACCCCACCCCAATCGGAAAGAACGACCACGTCATCTCAGACGAGCCAAACGTCCAGATCGAGTGCGGTGCCCCCAAGCTGATCAACACCACCACCGCGCAGCCCACGAGCAAAGAGCGCACGGTGACGCCTGTGCCCTCTTGCTGTGCGGGATGGATTGACAACGCGGCCTCAGCCGTGGAGGATGGGGTGGCCGTTGCCGGGGAAGAAAATCATATCGACGATAAACGAGATCCCCACCCCAAAGAAGTGCCCGAGAATCAGGCCGATGAAGAAGGGTGCGGCCTTGCGGTATAGCTCGATGCCGCCAAAGCGCATGATCAGGCTCTTGGCCGCCCACGCCACAAAAATCGCCGGGGCTTGGTTGCGCACCATCCAGATCGCGGAGATCGCCAAACCCACCGGGTGCAGAGGCCACCACGGAAAGCGATACTGCATAAACGTCAAAACCGTCATAGCTGCCGCACCGATGCCGAAGAAGCCTAACTTTTGCGCATGGAAATCGGCCGGGGTTTTTATTTTGCTCATTGCGTCTTCAAAGGAGCGCACTCCCGCGCCCGAGGAGACGCGGAAAAACCAGGAATTGAAGTTGGAAGCCCCCTGCTCGTAGGCCATGACAATGACGTACACAATGGCGGCGATAAAGCCGATCAACAGGGCCAGCGCAATCGCCAAGCACAGGCCGCGGCGGCTCATGCGCATGGCGTCGTGCAGCCGAGTGGCATGGGCAGCCGACGGCATAAAAATCGACTGCACATCGCTGAAGAACCCATAGCTCATCCCCAAGGCCGCCAAGCCCGTCGGCGAAATCGCACTCGTGCCAAAGGTCATCATAGTCATGGCTTGGCTGACCACGGGCGTCGTCAGGTAAAAGACGCCAGCCTGCACCACCAAGCGGGTAATGCCCAAGTAGGCAATCAGCACGCCCCCCAAGAAAAACGCCGCTACAGACATTTCCATGCCAGCCTTGTTGAGCCACGCCAGCATATAGACGACCCCGACCAATAGGCCGACGACTGCGCTGCGATAGGACATCAGCTCGCGGCTGTCGTCAACCGGATGCGCGGGATTCCAGGCCTTGCGTGCCACGTCTTTTAGGTGATCACGCGCCATCCACAGCCCCCACAACACCAACACTACAAACGCCCCCCAACACTGCCAAGATGTCGATGGCAAGCCCCATACGAAGTTGTCGGCTTCGGTCACGCCAACGCCAAAGCGGTTAAACAGACCCTCTTCGACCAACAGCAACAAATAGAAAAACCAGATGCTGAAGGTGACGTTGAGGTTGGCGAAATACATGAAGCCAACAACCGGAAAGTAGAAGCGGATGTTAATGGTCGGAAAGCCGTGCGCGATTTGGATGGGATGGTTCCATTCGATCTTGGGAAAGAAGTGGAAGAAAAATCCGACAATGTTCCACAAGACAATGCACAGGGGGATCGCCGCCCCCATCCAAAAGACCTTGTTGCGCAAAACGGCCGGCACGCGCGCCGGGCCATCGGCGTCCGCCACCAGCGCTTGCGGCACCTCCATCAGCGGATAGGCCAGCCGCTCGCGCTCAACCCACTGCTTGCGCAATATGACGACGAGGCAAAAACAGACCGCGTACAAGGTCCAGATAAAACTCAGCCACCAAAACAGCGGCATGGCCCAAGCATCGAGCAGCGTGCCCCAAGGCATCGGCTCACCAAGGGGCAGCCCTTCGAAAAACCAAGTCATGGCCAAGCCGTCGTTGCTCGGCAACAGCCACGTCGGCAGGTAGGGCAACACGTACGTGCCCCACTGGTTTTCAGCCGAAGCAAAGTAATAGGGCGTGGTGGGAATCGACAGTACGTAGCCCATCATAAAGATGGGGATGCCAGTCGTCACCAAGCCCATTACTACTACCGTGATCATCTCGGCCGGTCGCAAGGCCCAGCCGGGGTTGATCGTCTTGAGCAGGATGTTGAGCAGAATGAGGCAGCAGAACGAGAAGCCGACGGCAATCGGAAAGAACGACCACGTGATTTCGGACGATCCCAAGACCCAAATGGCGTAGGGCGCGCCCAAACACACCACGAGGACTTGGATGACGCCGAGCACCAAGGAGCGGAGCGTGAGGCCGCTAGCCGGGCCTTGGCCAGTATGTTCTTCTCGATATGTAGGGGCCGCAGTCGGCGACGTCATCAAAAGCCAGCTTCAGAGGCAATTTTATCGGGATTAAACGCGGACAATATGGTTTCAATGCCCCGCACTCGCAATTCCGCTACGCTAGTCTCCAGCTAGCCCAGCGGCGTGGCGACCCGCAGCCGGATCGCCGGCCGCATAGTACGTGCCCGCGTCAGCCCACAGCATGACCGGGGTGGCGATGGGACCGTTGCGGGCCTCGACTTGGTGGCCGCGCCGCGCCAGTTCGCCCCGGACTTCTGCATCGACGGCAGAGCTGATAGCCAGCGAACCAGCCTGGATGAACGTCTGCTCCCGCACCGGATTGGGGTCAAACGAATCCTCGTGGTGGTCCGTGGCAAAGCGCGGTGCAACAACTGCTTCGGCCGGCTGCATCCCAAACTCCACAAAGTCGAGCAACAGGTTCAAGGTCGCTTGGTCTTGCAGGTCGCCACCGGCCACGCTGATGGCCAACACGGGCGCGCCGTCTTTGAGTACCATCGTAGGCGTCAGGGTGATGCGCGGTCGCTTGCCCGGCGCGATGCAGTTGGGGTGTCCGGGCGTTGTATTGAGGCTGCGCAGGCGGTTGCCATACGAGACGCCCGTGCTGCCGGTGCCGCCAGCGTGATAGACATTCGCGCTCGGCGTAGCCGATACGACCATGCCCCAGCGGTCGGCCACCACGCATGTGGTAGTGCCGCCGACGCCGGGCCGGAACGCGCCTCCCTCCTGCACCGCCTTCATGCCGCGCGGGTCGCCAGGGCGGGCGTCCAACGCAGCTTGCCCCATGTCGATCAGAGGCTGCCGGAGTTGGGTGTACTCGTCGGACAGCAAGGCGTTCATGGGCACATCCACGAACAAGGGGTCGCCGTAGTGCGCGTCGCGGTCGGCCATGGCCAGCTTCATCGCTTCGACGACCGCGTGGACGTAGTCGGCCGAGCAATGACCCATGCTTTTGAGGTCAAACCCTTCGAGCAGGCGCAGGGCTTGGCACAGATAGGGGCCTTGGGTCCAAGGGCCGCACTTATACACTTGGTAGCCTCGGTAATCGACTACCACCGGCTCTTCAATCAAAGTCCTATGGGCGGCCAGATCCGCGCGGCGCAAGAACCCACCCTGCTCTATGTAAAATGCCTCTAAGTCCTCAGCTATATCGCCGTGTTCGGCGCGGCGGCCATAGAAGTGATCACAGGCTGCTTGCAACTTCTCTTGGCGATTGCCAGTGGCGCGGTGCTCCTCCTCGACCATCCGCCGCAGCGTCCGCGCCAAGTCGGGATGCCACGCCTCCTCTCCTGCGTCGAGCAGGGCCAAGGTCGGCGCGACAATCGCGGCAAAACTCTGCGTGCCGTATTGCTGCAAAAGGGTAATGCACAAATCCACCACCGAGGGCACTGGAGCCATCTTGATGTCGCGGTCTGGGATGCCGTGTTCCATGTACCAAGCAATAGCCTCTGGCGAAAGCGGCGCGCGCCCCTGGCCAGACAGCGACTTGACCGCTTTCCCATCCCAAACGAGCACCGGCACTTCCCCGCCGATGGAACAGGCCCCGTGATCGGTGATGTTGAGTGCTATAATCGCGCCGGCAGCGGCATCGGCCGCATTGCCGCCTTGGCCGAGAATTTCAATACCGGCGGCTACAGCCCCAGCACCACCAGCCGCAATGACGCCGGTTTTGCTCTGAGCGTGCCAGCCGATCTGATCTATTGACGACATATTTGAAGCTCCTTGTGGAAGTCAGGATTCCGAGACGCCCCTCAAATAAGGAAAACTTGCTTTCTTGCTCAAGTTTTCAAAATCATGGCCTAGATGTACATTTCTTACTGCTTAGCCCTAAACCAACTCAGAATAAAGGATATAACTTGAGTCCCGAAACCCATTCCCAGCTCGCCAACTTCATCTGGAGCATCTGCAACCTGCTGCGAGGGCCGTACAAGCGCAACGAGTACCGCAAGGTTATCCTGCCACTGACCGTGCTGCGCCGCTTCGATTGTTTGCTCGCCCCTACCAAGGTGCAGGTGCTCGAAGAGTATGAGAAAATTAAGACTAGGCCGGAGGCTGCCATCCGCCGTATGCTGAGCGGAATTACCGAGCGCCCATTTTACAACTTGTCTAAGCTCGACTGGCCAACGCTGTTAAACGACCCCAATCAACTCGCCCCCAATCTGAACGCTTACATCAACGGCTTTTCGGACAACGTGCGCGAGATCATGGAGCGGTTCGCCTTTGGGCAGCAGATTGCGCGCATGGATGAGAAGAATCTGCTCTACGAGGTGGTAAAGCAGTTCAACGGGGTTGATCTGTCGCCGAAGCGCGTGGATAACGTGCAGATGGGCTATGTCTTTGAGGAACTCATCCGCATCGGAGCTGAGCAGTCCAATGAGGAAGCTGGTGAGCATTTTACCCCACGCGAAGTCATCAAGCTGATGGTCAACTTGCTGCTCGCGCCAGAACAGGACCTACGCAAGAGCCATATCGTCAAGACGCTGTACGATCCGGCCTGCGGCACTGGCGGCATGTTATCGGTAGCCGAGCAGTACATCCGTGATCTCAACGATGAGGCCAGACCCTTCCTGTTCGGCCAAGACTATAACGACGAAGCATGGGCGGTTTGCAAGTCCGACATGCTCGTCAAGGGCGAAGACGCCGACAACATACGCCTCGGCGACACATTCACAGAGGATGCCTTTGAGTACGACGATCAAGACCGGAAGCACACCTTTGACTACATGCTGGCAAATCCGCCTTTTGGCGTGGAGTGGAAGCAGCAGCAGCAATACATCAAGCGCGAGGCTGCGACGTCGGGCGATAAGGGCCGCTTTGGCGCTGGCCTGCCGCGCATCAACGACGGCTCCCTGCTCTTCCTCCAGCACATGCTCTCGAAGAGACGCCCCCCGCAGGAAGGAGGCAGCCGCATCGCCATCGTCTTCAACGGCTCGCCCCTGTTCACTGGCGACGCGGGCAGTGGCGAGAGCAACATCCGCCAGTGGATCATTGAAAACGACTGGTTAGAGGCCATCGTCGCGCTGCCCGATCAGCTTTTCTACAACACCGGCATCTCGACTTACATCTGGATGCTGACCAACCGCAAAACGCCCGAGCGCACAGGCAAGGTCCAGCTCATCGACGCCCGCCGTTTCTTCGTGAAAATGCCCAAAAGCCTCGGCAACAAGCGCAACAAGTTAGGCGACCCCAGCGATCGGTCCAGCGAGCCGGATCAGATCGGCGACATTACCCGCATCTTCGGCCACTTTCAAGACGACGAGACCTACACCTTCCCCGAAGAAGATCCGATCTCTAAAGAGCTAGTCGAGCGGGAGCGGATCGTCAGCAAGGTGTTCGACAACGAAGACTTCGGCTTTCACAAAATCACCGTCGAGCGCCCATTGCGGCTGAACTTTCAAGCGAGCTTGGAGCGGATCGCCCGTTTGGAAAGCCAGCCTGCGTTTGTGAAGCTGGCCAGCAGCAGCAAGAAAGACGAAACGGTGCGACGCCGGGAGATTGAAGCGGGCAAGAAGCGGCAGAAGGAAATCCGGCAACTGCTCGCCGAGTTTGCGGCGGCGCATGGAGAGACGCTTTACAAACAGCGAGAGGCGTTTGTGGACGATCTGCGCTGGCGAGAACGCGTTGCTGGCATCCTTCTGAGCACAAGCGAGCGCAAGGCCGTTTTAGCTGCCCTCGGCGAGCGCGACGAAACCGCTGAAATCTGCCGCGACCGAAACGGCAACCCGGAACCCGACCCGGAATTGCGCGATACCGAGAGCGTCCCGCTCAAGGAAGACATCGCCGAATACTTCCAGCGCGAAGTGCTGCCCCATGTCCCGGGCGCATGGATCGACGAGAGCAAGACCAAGGTGGGCTACGAGATTCCGCTCAACCGGCATTTTTACTGCTATGAGCCGCCGCGGCCGTTGGACGTGATAAAGAAAGATGTCAAGCAGCTTGAAGAAGAGATCGTGGCGCTTCTCGGCGAGGTGGCGGCATGAGCTTATCGCCCTATCCGAAGTACAAGCCGAGTGGCGTTGAGTGGCTTGGGGATGTGCCGACGCATTGGGAGGTTACGCGGCTGAAAAACGTCGCGACCTATTGGGTTAGCAACGTCGATAAAGTGGCAACCGACGACGAGTTGCCGGTCCGCCTGTGCAACTATACTGATGTTTATTACCACGACTCTGATTCCCTTACACTTTTGAAAATAGGGCTGCTGCCCATAGTTTATGGCTCTCTTTTAACCGCCTAAGATCAAAGGAGGGCCTTATGAGCAGCAGCGAACAGGTATATAACCGATTGCTGGGTAGGTTGCAAGCACTC
>JAJEEZ010000569.1:0-4723 GCA_022820705.1 Candidatus Latescibacterota bacterium
CAATATCGCAAGGCACACATTCCAAAGTCTCATAGTAGTAGCTATTCCTCCGCCTTCTTTGGATCCCGCACGAACGCAACCGACACGCCCAAGGCGACGACGGTCAGGCCAAACACACAAAGAAATGGGATCGCCGGGCTCCAGGCATAGAGCACTCCGCCAAAAAGAGCCGCTACCATCAGCGGCAGCGTAGTCAAGAACCCGGTACCAGGGCCGCCCGTCCCGCCGGAGGAACTGCCGACCGACACGGATCCGCGGCCGATAGCGGCCATCACGCGGCCGCGAATGGCGCTGGGCACGATGTCGGCCAGTAGAGCACCCATCGCCGGGCTGAAAAAGGCAGCGGCCACGCCGATGGCGCATCGAATCGCCAGCACGAATCCGAAGGAGCCAGCCAGCAGATACAGCGGCGTCGCTGCGGTGACCAGCAGCGCGGCGACGATAAACCGCGTGCGTCCAAAGCGGTCCGTGAGGAATCCCGCCGGAATCGTCGTCAGGTTCCGCAGGCCGAACTCCACCAGCAGAATTAGCCCCCACTGCGAAGCCGTCAGCCCGATGTGGGTCTTGGCGTACACCACCCAGAAGGGGCTGGCCAAGCCGTTGGCGATAAAACACAGGATGATCACCACCGACACGGCTCGCAGCGAGCGCGGGAACCCGCGCAGCAGTGCCGGGATGCCGGAGTAGGAACGGCGCAACGTCTGTCCGAGGTTGGCGGCGCTGACCGCTTCTGCTGGCGGCTTGCGGGTCTCGCGGATGAAGATCAAGTTGATCGTCGCACCCGCGGCGTAGGCCGCGCCCATCACCCAATAGAGGATCCGCATCCCCTCCTCGACGCCCCAAGCGTCAATCGCCACGCCAGCCACAAACGGCGCAAACAACGCCAAGCCCCCGGTCAGCGCGGTCATCGTCGCCATTCCGCGGCCCCGGTTCCCAGCAGGCAGAGAGTCGGCGACAAGTGCCGATGAGGCCGGGAAGTGGAACACGGCAAATCCTCGAATCAACATCGCCGCAGCCACCCACTCCCAACTCGGTGCCACGGCATTTATCAGCACGGCAACCGCGGAGAAATAGCCAGCCGCGGCGATCAGCCAAGCCCGGTTCGTATGGTCGGCGAGATAGCCAGCGATTGGAAACGCGAGCAGCCCACCGAGCGGCCCCAAGGCATAAACGATCCCGATCTGCTCTGGCTCGCCACCGAGGGCTAAGACGTAGAGGGGGACGTACGGAAACACCATGGCCCGAGAAAACATGCCTAGGCTCCCCGACGCGGTAAGCACGAGGATGTTGCCACGCAGGAACCCAAAAGTCCCGGCCAGCGACCGCACTATCACCTCCTTCTCTGCTGTCTCTTCTCTACTTCCACATCCGACCGGCACTACGGGCAGATCAGCACTTAGTACTTCCCTGAAGCTGTGGACGAAAACCAAGCACCGATGTAGATAACTGGAGCGTCAATTCAATTGTCGCGGCCCCTTTTTTCTTTTCACCATACACAGCATTGCGCCAATATAATCCCCGATCTGGAGAGCAGCAACGGAACAGGCCCACCTAACTCGTGCCCGGGCAGATTGATTCTCTGGATGCCTCTGTCTATATTGACTCCGCACAGCCTCCTGACCAAGGGCATCACCGTGGGCACTGAAGGGATGAAAGCGCTCTTCGTCTTCTGTCTGCTCCTCCTCTCCACGGCCCGAGAAGCGCTCGGGCGTACCACCATCGAAGTACCCATCTTCGAGGGCGGCTGCGGCCTGACCTTTTTCTTTGAGGCCGCCCGCGGCTACGAAGAGGCCCGACCCGACGTCTTGGTCGATCTGTACGGAGATCCGCGCATTGCCGACAAAATCAGGGTGCGGGTCCTGGAGGGCACGTACCCTGAAGTGACCAACGCCGGGCTCAACTACTGGGCCCTCATCCGCAACGGCCAGGTCCAGCCCCTCGACGAGTACCTCGACGGCCCCAACTGGGAGGGCGACAAGACCTGGCGGCAATCCTTCCTACCCGGCAGCCTCGACCGCTTCCAGTACCAAGATAAGACCTACGGCATCCCCTTCCTCTACGTGGTCTTCGCCGTGTGGTACAACAAGAACATGTTCGCAGAACACGGCTGGGAACCGGCCCGCACCTGGGACGAATTCTTCGCCCTCTGCGAACAGATCAAGGCCGCCGGCATCCCACCGCTGGCCTTCCAGGGACGCTATCCGGGCTATGCCGGAGCCGTCATTGACAATTCCTACTACCACCTAGCCGGCCGGGAGCGCTACTACCAGCAAAAGGACCTGATCCCCGGCAGCTTTGCCAACCCCGAATTCGAACAGGCCCTATCCTTCATCCAGCGCACGGCCCAGAACTATTTCCAGCTCGGCGCTCTGGGGATGAGCCATACCGAGGCCCAGTTGGAGTTTTTCACCGGGCAGACGGCCATGATCTTTTGCGGCTCCTGGCTCAAGAGCGAAATGCAGGGCAAGATACCCCCCGATTTTCGCTTGGGTGCCTTCAACCTGCCCATAGTTGACGCCGGCAAGGCCGATCCCAACGCCATCTTCACCGGCACCGGATACTACTTTGTCATGAAGAACAGCCGCCACCCCGAAATCGGCGCGGATTTTCTCCGCTTTATGACCTCGCGCAAAATGGCCGGCACCTTCGCCCAGATGCGCGATATTACAGTGGCGGTCGAAGGCGTGATGGAGGGCCGGGTGAGCGAAGATATGCACGACCTGATCGACCTGACGCGCCGAGCCACCACTACGTACGGAACCGCCCCCGGCGAGGGTTTCCCGGAGATGAACCAGCCGATCAACGACGTCCGCTTCAAGGTAATGAACGGCGAAATGACCCCTGCCGAAGGGGCTCGGGCCCTCGAAGCTGCGGCCTTGGCAGTGCGCACCCGGGCCGAAAACCCCGACCGGACCACTGTGCGCCACGTGTGGAAACCCGCGCTTTTGCTCGGTTTGCTGGGCTTGGGTGCCCTGTACTGGCTCTATACCACTCTGGCCAAACTCCGCGCCAGCAGAATAGCCTCCGCCGAGAGCCGCGTGCGCCTGCGCTGGGGCGGGGTGCTGTTCTTCGTCGGACCAGCCGCGGCCCTGTACACCATCTTCGTCATCTTGCCTTCCCTCAAATCTTTCGTCTGGAGCCTCAATCGCTGGGATGGCTTGACCGAGATGACCTTTGTGGGGCTGTTGCACTTCAAGCGCCTGCTGTTGGAGAGCGACGAGTTCTGGATTGGCCTGAGCAACAATCTCTTCATCATGTTCGCGATTCCGCTCTTTGTGCTGCCCCTGTCGCTCTTTCTCGCCGTGTGCATTTCCCGCCAGGTGCGCGGTGCCCAACTCTTCAAGATAGTCTTCTTCTTTCCCAACATTCTCGGCGGGGTCGCCGCTACCCTGTTGTGGATGCACCTATACAACCCCCAAGGCGGCCCGGTCAACTCGGTGCTGACGACCTTGGGCAAAATTTTTTCCGTCCTGGGCATTGAGTTGCTGGCCCACTGGTTCCACGGCTTTGAGGGCTTTGCTTGGCTGGCCCAGGACAATCTCTACTGGGCCCTCGTACCCATGTCCATCTGGGGGGCCTGCGGCTTCAATATGATCCTCTTCCTCGCCGCCATGGAGAGCATCCCGCAAAGCATGTACGAAGCCGCGGACATAGATGGGGCCTCGGTCTGGCGCCAGTTCTGGAGCATCACCTTGCCGCTCATCTGGGAAATCCTCTCCATCTCCATTGTCTTCATGGTCATTGGCGGCATGAAGGCCTTTGAGGTCATCTGGCTGCTGACCAATCAGGCCCCGGTCACTGAAAACCACGTCATCGGCACTCGCATGGTGCAGTCCATGTTCCAGGAATTCAAAGTGGGCGAGGCCACGGCCATTGCCGTGCTGCTCTTTCTCATGGTATTCTTCGGCACGGTGACGACTCTGCGGCTGATGAAGCGCGAATCCGTCGAGTTCTAGGGTGTCTGGGGTGGATTATGAGAGGCGAAGGGGTTTCAAAAGCGAATGGTAAAACGGGTCGGCTCGTCTGGAGGGCTTTCGAGGGAAAAGGCAAAACCGTGCCGACTCAAAATCTCCTGCACCAACGTCAGACCGAGGCCGCGCCGATTTTCCTTGGTGCTAAAAAACGGCGTGAACAGACTCTCGGCCACTTCTGAGGCGATCCCCGCGCCCGTATCCTCTACCACGGCAAAGGGTCGGTCTTGCAGCTTGCCCAAGCGAATGGTGATCCTGCCGTCTTCGCCAATGGCCTCCACCGCATTTTTCAGGATATTGACAAACGCCTGCTCCATCTGGTTTTCGTCCATGGCGATGCGCTTTAGATCCGCCTGAATATCCCACTCCCACTCGATGTTGCGGCGCTCGCACTCGGCGCGCATCAGCAGGGCGATGTCGCGCAACAGGGCTTCCAAATCTACAGGCTGCATGTGCGGTGCCGGTAGTTTGACCACCTCGGCGAAGCTGCGCATGAAGGCGCTGAGATGGTCGATGCGATCGATGGCCACTTGCAGGGCGTTTTCAAAATCGCCGCGGTCGGCCTCCCGCAATTGGCCCTTGTAATTGAGACACGAGTGCAGCAGAGAATTGACCGCTCCTGTCGAGTTGTTCACCTCGTGAGCCAACAGGCGGATGACTTTCTCGTAGGCCGCCTTCTCCGACAGGCGCAATTCCTCGGTCAATTCCTCCATCAGGATAAAGCTGCGCGGAAATCCTTGGTCCAAAAACTG
>JAJEEZ010000004.1:0-8398 GCA_022820705.1 Candidatus Latescibacterota bacterium
CCGGTTATTCGGGGCATCTGTCCACGAGCGGATCATCGCGCTGGACCACGCAGAAAACAGATCTATACCTTCATCTGTCCCGACGACACCATAGGACAGGGCACTTGGGTGACCGGGAGCGTCTGCGTCGTACGGGCCGAATAATGACAATCCATCACGTGGATCGGTGACTGGCTGGCCGTACCGAAATTCTAGCGCTGGCTCATCGAGAATCTTGATCTCACTCAACATCGGGTCTTTACTTATCTGCCTCGACATCGTCAACCTCCGTCTCATCCTCCTCATGCCACATCGTGTATATCTCATCGGGTTTGTCTACGAGTTCGTCGTGGATACGTTGGGGAGCATTCGGGACAATCGGTATGGCACTGATGACGAGTTGCTGCTCTCCATCTGGTCCGAACCGGATGTACATATCCTCATCGGCCAGTAGCTGGGCAATGCCAAGAGTTCGTGCGCCCCACTCGTAGTTGAACCATCCTTTGCATAGATGTTTGCGACGTGATATAATCTTCCGGCCTTCAAGTGGTCTACCCTTATTATCAGTGAGATAAACACGATTTCGGAGGAATAGGACGAAAGGATCAATCTGACCACGCAGCACCGAAAACGATGGGCTCAGGTGGTAGCGGTATACCTCTCCACCATCTATGGTCGGGTAGGTTCGTTCTCCAACCCCATTAAACCAGCTCTTCTTTCCACTAGGAAAGGTGAATGATACATGGTCGTTGTCTAGGAATCCCTGTGGTATATACCACTGTTCCATGTTCTTTCTGTTTTTCCTGTGCTCCGTGATGACGGAGTATTTCATTCCTTTATCTCTCAGAAGAATATCCAAGCACTTGTGTATCAGGCTAACTACGAGATGTCGTGTATCAATTCCATCCACTAGCTTTGTATCTCGCCAAGATATCTGCTCAATACACTGAAAACAGTAGCTTGCGTTCACTGTAGTCGGGGGATCGTCAAAGGCGAACACGTGGCGTGGCGACACATCGCGACATGCCCATTCTCTCTGCAATCCTCGACGCTTATCTTTAGAGAGATCGGTCTCAACCTCGTACTTGCGAATGTATCGTGGCGTTTGCACAACCTCGAAGCAGTTACTTAGCAGATCTTCGGATTCGTCTCGGACTGCGCTGCTTGCAACGATTGATTCTACAGCAATACGGGGTCCGTCATTCAACACTCGGGGTGCAGCAACCGATTGGAGCTTCTTCAGCAAGGAAGCGAGTCCATCAGCCCAACTTGGTGAGAATGCGATATAGTTGATGGGTTGGAGATTCCAAGCAATTTCGTCTGATCGAAGTCCTTCGGTATTCAACGGAATAACGAAGTCGTCAATGCCCAGTTTTTTGCCAATAGCTATACCCTTCAGCCACTCCCCTTGAGGATTCGGCTTATTCATCGATGCCCTTGATAGCAGCGCAAGCATACGAAAAGTTCGCTCATTAATTGCTTCATCGATGTCGTTGGGCCAGTTCTCACCCCCAAGCAGCTTCTGGCGGTCACACCATATAGCGTATCCTTCGGCAGCAAGCCGACGGGCAAGCCAGTCGCATAATGCCGACTGCTCAGTCGCGTAGCTGATGAAGATGTGGTCGCGTTCTTGTTTCATATCAGTTCCGTCAAAATCCGGCACAGTTAAACCAATGCCTCAATCGTCACTGTGCCACTCTCCCACCTCGTAGATCGCCTGACCGCGCCGGTCGAACTCCTCTTTGCTATAACGCGGTTGTCGCACTCCCATGCTGTTCCTCCTTTCTCAATTCTCTCGATCCGCGTTGGAGAGCTTAGCCATCACTCCGGGCAAGGATCCGTTATTGGCGACCATCTTCAAGCTCATCATCAAAGGTTCCATCAACCTTCTCCCAGACAACTTTGCCATCCCTAACCACAACCACCGCGCTGCCGGTTTCCGCGGCTCGCTGGCGTACGCGTTCAGCAGCCCTACGCAAGGCCACCTCAGCACCGACAAGGTCTGGGTCTCGTGGTTTCTTGGTCGATTTTTGATTCTGCGAATTCATCGCGATTTACCTCTCAGCTAATAATACGGGGAACCTACCCGAATTATCGAAGATAGCCCACTCATCTACAAGCTCTCGATAGATTGACTCAAAATTGCGCCAGCCCGCTAAAAACCGACGACGAATCACAGGCTTCGGCACGCCGTGCCCTCCTTCTAGCACTCGCTTCTTAACTCGGCTGATCGCCGCTTCGGGAGTCGGCAACCGCAAGAAGAACAGTTTCACTCGGTAGCCCTGTTGCTGCCAGCGAGGAATCCAACGTGCATAACCACGCCCGCTCAAGGTCGTCTCAAAGGCAAAACTATCTCCTCTTCTCACGTGTTCGTGAATCTCTTTTAGCATCAGCTTCGCAGCCTGTATCGCAACCAGTTCCGGTCTAAATGGGCTCAGTCCTGCCGCGATGAGATCCGCGTTTATGAAGATGGGGCAATTCGCTTCGTTCGGTAGAAATTCGGTAGCAAACGTCGTCTTGCCCGCACCGTTTGGCCCAGCAATGATCAGTATCCTTTTGGAAGCCGTCATCCGCTCACATTCCCCACACTATGACTGGCGCGCCGCCTTCAGTTTCCTCGCGGCGATACACCTTGTCGTCCCATGATTTGCCCTCGCTGCGGTCGAATAGCACGAGGTGCCCTTCTGCCGTAGTGCAGCGGTCCATGTAGGCCCGCGTCTGCTCCAGCCCTTCGCGCAGCGTCCGCTCCAGCCCCCGATGCAGTACCTTGCACTCGATGACGACCTTCTGCGTCTTGCCGCGATCTTCGCCCACTGGCCATATTAGCAGCAAATCTGTGCGCCCCCGACCCAAGCCATACTCGCGTTCGATCCGTCCGCCGCTGTTGACGATGCGCTGCAAGAACGCTTGGAGTAGCAACTGCGGCCCCGCCTCCTTGTACTGAAAACGCTCTACCCAATGTTCAGAATGTTCGCGGAAGAAATCTTGGAACGCGGCCAGTAGCTTGCCCATCTGTAAGGTGCCGTCCGCATTGATGTACCAAGCCGGGTCGTGATGGATCGACATTTCCTGTGTGGTGTAGGTGAGGTCACGCGGGATGACCTCGCGGTAGATGGGGTTGGCGATGGCAACGGGTTTGCCGAGGCCGACCAGACCAAGATCGCGCACGTACTGGAGGTCGTCGTCGGCAAGCGCGGTGGTGGCGGTGCCGCTCAGCAGCGGCTCGACCACCCGCCGCACCCGTTCCTCTTGCAGCTTGTCGGTGAGTTGGTCCAGATGCGTCTCGCGGCGCAGGATCAACTGCTCGCGGGCGTCTTGAATGGCGTCGGCGGTGATGGCTTGGTTGCGGTCGCGGCCGGCCTTGTTGCCCCAGCAGGCTTCGTAGGCCAAGGCGTTGACCAGCCACGGCTGGCCCTGAGTCAATTCCCAGACGTCTCGTCGGGCCTCGTCCGTGAACACTTGGCCGGTCTCCTCGGTGTGCTGTGTCAACAGCGATTCGACCTCGTCGTGCGAGAAGTCGCCCAAGCGCAGGGATTCGGCGCGGATGTTGAAGGCACTGCCCCCGGCAATGATGGCGTTTTCAGCAGACGAGCGGATGCGGTAGTCGCGCACATCGCGCACCCCGCAGAGGATCACGCTTTGGGGAAAGCGGTGTGGGCGCTCTGGGTAGCCAGCGCGGAGTTGCCGCAGTACGGATAGCAGGGTGTCGCCGATCAGGGCATCGATCTCGTCGATCATCAGCACCAGCGGCTTGGCGTCCGACTCGGCCCAGCAGGCAAGGGTCTCCCCCAGCGCGTCGTTAGGACCCGCGTCGTCGAGAATACCGCGCCATACGTCGGTGACGAACAAGTCGTCGAGCGCGTGGCGCGCCGCACGAGCCAATGCGCTGAGAATCGCCTGAATGGCCGCGGCCACATCCTCCCGCGCCGATTGGCCGACCTCGACGTTGACGTACACGCAGCGAAACTCGCCGCTGGCGTTTAATTGATCCCGCAAGGCGAACAACGCCGATGTTTTGCCCGTCTGGCGCGGCGCGTGTAGGACGAAGTACTTCCGCTGCCGGATGAGCAGCAGCAGGTCTTCGACAGCGAGCCGCGCCAAGGGTGGGATGTAGTAGTGCATATCCGTATCAATGGGACCGGCAGTGTTGAAGAAACGCATGGTTGTTGTCGTCATGGGTTGCGACTCCTTGCTGGTAAGGGTCCTGCCGGCTGTCGGGCCACCAGTGCCGCCAAGAACGCTTACCTCACAATTTCCCCTATGAGTTTGATTCGTGCAATCACTCGGCTACCTCTATAACATCCCCTAAGTTGATAATGTAGGTGATAGACTCGCGGCTCCTGACGAGCAGCTTGGCAAACGGGTCGCGCACCCGCATCAAACGCGGATGGGACGTGGCGCAGTCGAAGACCACGTAGAGCCAGTATTCGTCGCGGAGATTGCAAGCCTTGGCCCATTCATTATCACTCATTTCAATGCCACCGGTACCGGCCCGTCCCTTGACTTCTATGGCGCGTCGTTCCCCTTCGGCACGGTGAGAAAGCAGATCGAAGCCCGGCCAGTCGGTTAGTCCAGCGCGCCGCGCCAATTCGGGCCGCGAAACATCCTGCACCTCGGCACCGAGGCGCTTCTCATAATCGGCAGCTACCTCCACGGCAATAGCTTCGACATCGGCATCGTAGCGCTCAGCTTCCTCGGAATCTTGGGCCGGCACCACAAGGGCGTGAACGAGGAACTCGATCGCACCGGCCTGGATGAGGTCTGGTTCGGCTTGCAGTTCGGCAAGGCGATGATTGCGGGAAGCCGTCAAGCTCCGCTGCCGTTCTTTGACCGTGGGGAGTTCCCTTTGGGCGTAGCGATTACCATTGCGGGCCATTTCGCTAAGGCGGGATCGGGCGGCGGCGAGTTCAGCAGCCTGAAAGTCGAAGCCGCGATTGACGAACTTTAGGCGTGCGGGCAGATCGTCGAGGCGGCGCTGTCGATGGACTTGCACAACGCGCTCGCTCACTTCCTCGCGGACGAACTGGTCAGCATTAGCGACCATGTTGCGAGCCAGAGTAGCCAGTGGCACCCGGCTCGGCGCAAAGCCGTGAGCGCCTCTGAGCAAAAGCAGATGCTCGACCGGACATTCCTCTGCCGTGCCGTCGCTCGATTGACGCAGCCCAATCAGGCGCGATTCGAGAGGCTGCGGATCGGTCGGTCCTGCGTTGTCTTGGCTGTGCTGTTCGACGGCAATCAGTACGATATAAAATAGATATGCCTCGGTCGCATAAGGGTCGGTGAACACAGCTCCCTTGAGCCCGTCGCGCCCGAAGCGACTCAAGATTGCGGCTGAGAGGCCGTCGAACACCGGCTCGCCGGGGTGCATCCAGACGGCGTCCTCGTGGTTCGCTGGCTTGTACACCGTCAGCCGCTCGCGCACTTCCTCGGAATAAACCTCAAGTGCGGGCAACAAGGGATCAGCCGCGCGGGGTCGGTCGGGCACCAGCGCAAAAGTGGCTCCTAAGTCGCCCTCGATGCGCAAGTCGAGCAGTGGCACGGCTCGCTCTACAAAACGGCGCACGTATCCGGGCAGCAATCGGCGATAGTTTTCCTGCTCTGCCTCGTCGTTGAGATGCGCCAGTCGTTGGCACACCTCGCCGCCTTCCCCAAAGATCACGCGCTCTCGCTCCGCAAGCGCTTGGACTTGTTGCTCCGTAAGGTCACCCTCCAAGCGCTCGGCAACGATGTCGGCATCTTCAGTGACCGCCTGCTCCAGATAGTCCCGCATGGATAGCCCCTCAAACAGTCTGCCCACCACGTCGAACACCTTGTCGGATTGAAGCTGGCGACGGATCGCTTCGAGCTTGTCGAGCAGGGTCTTCAGCACCCGACCCTCGCGCGTACCGCCAGCCACCAGATTGACGATGACCACTGGATCGTGCTTCTGACCGTAGCGATGGATGCGGCCCATCCGCTGTTCGAGCCGCGCTGGGTTCCAAGGGATGTCGTAGTTCACCATCAGCCAGCAGAATTGCAGATTGATCCCCTCGCCAGCGGCGTCGGTGGCTACTAGGTAGTTAGCCCCGCCTTCCGATGCTGGTCGGCGAAAAAACTCGACTTGGCGCTCGCGCTCTTGGTAGGGTAAGCCGCCGTGGATTAGGGCAACTTGACCGGTGAAGCCGAGCCCTTCGAGCCGGCGCACCAAAAATTCCGCAGTGTCGCGGTGCTCGGTGAAGATGATGAGCTTCTCGTCGAGGTATTGCGGATCGCTGAGCACCTCGCGCAACTTCTCAAATTTGGATTCCTCGCTGGTGTTGAACAGGCTCTGCGCCTTGTTGAACAACGCTTCGACTGTGAGACGCTCAACCTCCAGCTCGCTGAGGTTGACCGCGATGGTGCCGCGTAGGGCCGTGCTCTCGAACTCCTCGTGTTGCTCGCCTCCGTCCTCGCTTGCGGCGTCCTCATCAGCAGTCCGCGTTTCAAAGACGTCGTCGAGCTTGTCCAAGCCCCGTTGCTGGCGCATGAGTTGTTCTTCGGTGAGCCGCCCGGCCCGAATGTCGTCAATCAGCCCTGCGATCTTCTCTTGGCGGCGCTCGAAAGAGCGCATGAGGGCATAGGTGGAACTGGCGAGACGCCGCTGGAAGACGCTCATCGCCAAGCGGGCAGCGGATCGGTTCAACATTCCGGCGCGATTGTAGTGATGCTGGAGGTACTCGGTCGTCTCGTCGTAGAGCTCCTGTTCACTCTCTGGCCCCTGCGAAAGCTCATAGCTCAGGGTGGCGCAGTTTCGCTGTGGATACAGGGGGGAACCATCGAAGCGGACCATTTCCTCTTTGGTCCGGCGGATGAAGTGCCTCTCCCGAGATTCGCGGGGAAAATCATCGAAAGCGTCGTAGGTCGAGAGCGCGTCCGGCAGTAGCAGACGCCACAGAAAGTAGTAGGGATAATTCTTGCCCATGTGCGGCGTGGCCGTCAGCAACAGCAGGTGTTGGGCCGACCAAGGAAGCTCCCAGCTTTATCCTCTACCTCAGCACCGGCTAGGGCTTCCGCCAACTTATACCGATCCGTCTTGCGCTCCCGAAAATCCTGCTGGCGATCCGCAGACAGCTTGTGCGCTTCGTCGAAGACGACGAGGTCGTAAGCCTCGGTTTGCGAGTCTTTGAGGTGGCCAAACATGCGCTCCCCGGCCAAGGTGTCGATGCTGACGATTACTTGGTCACTCTCTGGGTCGAGGAAGGGATTACCAGCGCGTGCGTCCTCTCCGCTGACGATGCGGAATGGCAGGCGGAACAGAGTGCGCATCTCCCGCTCCCAGTTGCCGACCAAGCCAGCCGGGGGCACGATGAGTACGCGACGGATGAGGCGACGGGACAGCATCTCGCGTACGTATAGGCCCGTCATGATCGTTTTGCCGGCCCCTGCGTCGTCGGCCAATAAAAATCGTAAGGGGGCTTGTTGCAGCATTTGCTCGTACACGGCAATGCGCTGATGCGGGAGCGGATCAATTAGCGAGGTTTCTGCGGCGAATGCGGAATTAAAAAGGTGGCCATAGGCGAGACGATGTGCTTCGGCGACGGCCGAGACAGCATCCGGGTCGGCAGAGAAGTCCATGCTCGGCGGCACCAGAGAGCCTATAGACATAATCCCTATTCCTTCACCGCACCAGCCGTCAGCCCCTGCGTGAAAAATCGCTGGGTGAAGAGGAAGAACAGCACCGTCGGCACCAAGGCGATGATCGAGGCCGCCGAAATGTAGCGCCAGTTGACGCCAAAGACGCCTTGGAGGCTGGCCAGCCCCAATTGCAGGGTGTACAGCTCGCGGCTTTTGAGTACCACCAGCGGCCACAGGAAGTCGTTCCACTGGGCCACGAACGTAAAGGCTGCCTGCGCGGCGAGGGCTGGTTTGACTAACGGCATCATAATGCGCGCATAGATGGTCCACGGGCCGCAGCCATCGATGCGGGCGGCGTCTTCTAAGTCGGTGGGAATGGTGGTGAAGGCTTGGCGCAGGAGGAAGATGCCAAAGGCGTTGACCGCCACCGGCAGGATGACGCCGGCGTACGAATCCACGAGGCCGAGCTTTAAGGTGACGATGAAGAGCGGGATTAGGAGGACTTGGAACGGCACCATGGTCGTGGCCAAGATGCAGTAGAAAATGGCTTGGCGGCCGCGGAAATTCATGCGGGCGAGGGCGTAACCGGCCAGCGAGCAGCACGTCAAGTTGAGCAGGACCGTGGCGATGGCAATGTAGAAGGTATTGAAGAGGTAGCGCATAAACGGGAGGATGTTCCAAGCCTTGGCGAAGTTGCCCCAGACGATGGGATCGGGGATCCACTGCGGCGGATGGGCGAACAGATCGGCCGACTCGGCTTTGAGCGCAGTGGATAGCAGCCAGGCGAAAGGAGCCAGTAAGACCGCGCCGACTGCGCACAGGATCG
>JAJEEZ010000480.1:0-4701 GCA_022820705.1 Candidatus Latescibacterota bacterium
CGACCCTTATCCGGTTGAAAAAATGGAGCAAGTTCTCTTGGGGGATGTGCGGGAGATGCTCGCGGGCAACAAGGTCGGCCGGGTAGAGACGGGCCTGCCGGCCGCGCAGCGCTTTGTCGAGGAGATGGGGCGTCAGATTGAGCGGGACGCAGAGAGTATGAGCGTTTGGATGCGGGAGGTGTTCTGTCAGTTGGCCCTACTCGGCCCGCAGCGCCAGCGGCTGGACGACAATTTGCGGCGGCTGGCGGCGGCAACCGGCTTGGGTGCTCTGTCGGCTGCGGCCGATACTTTTGGGGACATAGGCCGGCGTTGGGAGACGACGCGCGACTTGTTCTTCAAGGGAGCGAACAACGACCCGGCGGCCATGCTGAGACGCATTCGCGAGTGCGTCCAGGGCTTACTGAGCCTAGAGGAGGCGCAGGCTCGGTTCTTGTTGAAGTGGTTGTAGTGGCCCTTTGGGGCTTTGTTTGGAACTGTGATAGCCAATCGTTAGTTTGCTTCTAGGGCCGGAAGAAAAACCTTTACCCCAACAAAGGAACCGCCATGGAAGCTCCCCAAGCAGAAATGAGCGTCGTCGTCCGCATGTTGCGCGTCTTCTACGCTCCATCCGAGACCTTTGAGGCCGTAAGCGAGCAGCGCAGTGCCGCCGACTGGCTGGTGCCGACCGCGTTAGTTGCCGTGGTGGCGACTGTCGCCGCCCTGCTCGTTCTGCCCATCGTCACCGAGGGCAGCCAAGAGGCCATGCAGCAGATGAGAGACATGCCCGCTGAAGAGCGCGAGATGGTGGAAAAATTTCAGTCCCAAGGCGCGGCCCAGATAGCGACCCTGATCTCCACGCCCATTGCGATGTTCATTTACCTCTTCATCACGGCTGCGCTTTTCCTAGTGCTGAGCAAATTGATCGGTGGCCTGCTCTCCTACAGTCAAGCCCTAGCTATAAGCGCCTACGCTGGGTTGGTCACCCTTCCCCAACAAGCAGTCACTGCGCTGCTCATTTCGGCTAAGAAGACGCCGGAGATCCAGATGGGGCTAGGGCTTTTCCTTTCCGAGGAGGCGCTGCACAGTTTCGGCGGTCGTTTTCTGGCCGTCATTGACCCCTTTTTAGTTTGGTGGACAGTGCTCATCGGGCTTGGTCTGTCCATCGTTGGGAACCTAGATCGCAGCCGGGCCTACATCGGGGCCATTGTGCTGTCGCTTATTTGGATAGCTGGATACGCTGGGTTTGCCTCTCTCGGCGCGGCCTTCAGCCCTGGAGATTGATGTGGCAACCAAGAAACGCCCTCTTTTGAAGCTCCTCATCTTCTTACTCTTGGCCGGCTCGGTCGGAGCGGCGGTCTATTTCAACTTGCGGCAAGAAAAGGCCGAAGAGACCTATCCCACGGCGCTCGTCGAGCGGGGTGCGGTCGTCGATAAGCTCGCCGAAACGGGCCGCATTGAGCTGGTGCGGACTGTGGAGGTCAAATCGACGATTGCCGGCGAAATCCGCGACTTGCCCGTCGAGGCCGGCGCGTGGGTGGAGACAGGTGAGTTGATGGCCGTCATCGAGCCAGATCCCAATCAATCGCTGCAATTGTATCAGAAGCGCTCGAGTGTGGAGCAGGGTAAGATTGACCTAGCGGAGCAGGAGCGGAACTTCGAGCGTCAGAAGGCCCTCTTCGACAGCAAGATGATACCGGCTAAGCAGTTTGAGGAAGCTGAAGTGCGCCTGACGCGTGCGCGCACCAGTCTGCGCTTAGCCCAGCTCGAACTCGAAATGCTTGAAACCAAGGCCAACTTGCAGCGCGTCCAGCTCTCAGAAGACCAAGTCGCGCTCGACGAGGTGCGCATCCTCGCCCCGATTGACGGCATTGTCATCCGCCGCAACGTGGAAATCGGCGAGGTGGTGTCCTCCGGGCTGTCGTCGTATTCGGGCGGGACGATGCTGTTTGAGATCGGCGACCCCAGCCAACTGATTGTGCGCGGCGACATCGCGGAAATCGACATTGGCCGGGTGGAAATCGACCAAGACGTGGACATTATCGTTGATGCGTATCCCGACACCACGTATCGCGGCCGGGTGCGCTGGATTGCGCCCGTGGGCCAGCAGAAGCAGGGCAGCACTATCGTCACCTTTGACACGGAGATCGAGATTACCGACCACGCGCCGCGTCTGCGCCAAGGCATGTCCTGCGACATCGACATTCTCTTTGCGCGGCGCGACAGCGCGGTGTACCTGCCGGTCGAACGGGCGCTGGAGGTTTTTGACGACGAGGACGGAGAGGACGAACGCGGCGAAGGAGCGCGCGGCCGCTTTGTCGCGTATATCGCCCAGTTGCCGGATTCGCTAGCCACCACTCCGGACAGCACGCACTCGGACAGCACGCGCCCAGACAGCGCATTGCAACTGCCGCTCAACGCCTTCACCGAGGTGGAATTGGCCATCGGCATTGAGACCTCGACCCGCCTCGAAATCCTCTCCGGTCTCACCGAAGGCGACCGCGTCGCTGAAGATCCGAGTCTCATTCGCAGCCAACTGGAGGAGAAGGACGAGGAGAAGGACGAGGACGAGGAGAAGGACGAGGAACGCTGAGGTTGCGTCATGAACTCAACATTGAGCAACATCCTCTATGAGAAGCACCACCGTTCTTCAGGTCTTACCATTTTTGGCCACCACAATCCCGAATCACTCATGCGTAAGCTGGACGAAATTGCGAGAAGAAGGGCGTGAATGGGAGAGATAGATCATGGGGCCACAAGTGTTTTATATCTCACCGAGTCCCTATGCTCTTTTTTGGGTCTCTATTGGATTTCCGGCTTTTATCGTGGCTATCACTTTGGGTATTCTCGGACTAGTTTTGTACGGTATGGAACCGCCGCAAAAAAATCGAAAAAATAGGATATGGACCCTCTATCCTATGATCTTGTTATGCTTGGTGGGTGGCTCCACTGCCTTGGTATTAATTTTCGCGCCTAGGACCAGAGCCGAGATCGCCCAAGACAGGCTACAGATACACAGTCTGCGTCACGGTCACGATGTGTCTCTGAAATCGCTGATTCCCTCTGAAGCGAAAATGTTGAAATGGTCGGATATCCGCATCCGCGCCCGCTTAAACGGTAATAGTGGGTCGGGGCCTAAGATGGGGTGGTTCAAAATAAACGACGGAGAGAAAGCCCTGTTAATTGTTACCGATGTTACCGAGCTTTCACAGATCGTATATCTGCCCACTCAGAAAGATTATTCGATCCTGTTGACCCTAGATAGGCCGCGCGAATTTCTCGCTGCTCTCAGCGATACTCTTGAGGATGAGGAACGCTGATGACCGCCCTATCGTATCCCCTCGTCGTCGAGTGGTCGGAAGAAGATCAAGTCTTTATTGGTTCGTGCCCCGGAATTACAGGGCCTTGTTGCCACGGATCAGCCCCCAGAGATGTACTCCGCCAGCTAGTTCGAATCGTGAGTGATTGGCTGGAAGATGAGGAAGAGACCGAGGTTGCGGTTGCCCGTTAAGTCCGCGTCTCTAGCTCTAGCCGCAACAGGGCTTGGGGTAGGAATTCGACGGGAATACCTCCTATGCTCGCTGGCGCACTCCGGCGAGCGAGGATGCGGCTGTTGGCGTACTTGCTGATCTGTTTGAGCGTCTTGGGCCGCAACTGGCTCGTCCACTTGATCTCCACGGGCCAAAAACGACCGTCTTTTACATAGGCGATATCCACTTCGCCCTCGCCTTTGATATAGTAGGTCGGATAGCGACGGCTGTAATGGGCAACGGCGCAGGCTTCTACTAAGGGGCCGATGCGCTCGGGGTCGGCGAGGAGGGGGCGCACCTGGGCGGCGAAAGGGTCCTGCGCCGCGTGCAGCCAGCTTTGCACGGCGTGGAAAATGAAGGGATCGCAAAAGCTGATTTTGCGCGCCTTTTTCGGCGCAGCGGTCAGCTTGTCCTCGCGCAAGGCCGGCTGGACGCGGAGGACATCCATCGAGGTGAGCAGGGCGATATAGTCGCTCACGGTAGCGGGATGGTCGATGCTGAGTGTGCGGGCCAAGGCGTTATAAGTGGTCTGGGTGCCGCAGCAGCGGACAATGGCGGTTAGTACTTCGCCCAAATAGTGCTCCTGCTTGCCGCGTTTGAGCATATCGCCGCGTATCCAGTCGCTGTACGTGGCGAATGTGGCCGGAAGGATGCAGTCGTGGCGAGCCATATCGTTAATGGCGGTGAGAAAGCCGCCGTGGACTAGGTAGGCGAGAAATTCCTCGAGTAGAACTTGCTCTGTTTCTGCGGATAGCGGCGATCTAGGCTGTGCTAATTGTAGCAACTCTTGGCTGCTCAGCGAGCGCTTTAGTCCCACGGCCGCGGCAAAGCTCAGGGGGTGGAGGTGAAAGTCAACCACCGCGGCTTGTCCTCGGCGGCCGGGAAAACGCATGCGGGCCTCTTGGATGACCGCCATGTCCGAGCCGGTCGCAATGAGCACGACGCCTTCGAGTAAGCCAGCGTCAGCTAGGTACTTGATTCCCTTGTCCCAACCGGCGATATAGGTCACTTCGTCGAGCAGGATATAGCGCCGGCCCTCGGTGGGCATTTCTCGCTGTAGGGACGATACCAAGCGTACTAGGGCGTGGTGGTCGTCGATGAGTTCGCCGGTGAAAAAGCGCAGACGGGCCGGGTCAAGGCCGGTTGCAAGCAGGTCGGCCATCCACTGTTTGAGCAAGGTCGTCTTACCAATCTG
>JAJEEZ010000483.1:0-11449 GCA_022820705.1 Candidatus Latescibacterota bacterium
GTTGACGAGCAGGCCCACGCCAGCCAGCGGGCAACCATCGAAGCGGCGGGCGGGACTGCTGCGGTGATCCAACGCGGTGCCTTTGACCACTCGCCGACGCCTGGGGAAAAGGCCGCATTTAGATCGCACAAGTGATGCTGAACAGCACCCGTTTAGCGCGCTGATGCGCGAGCGCTGAGCGCAATTTGCCCGGACGTACCGTCGGCCTTTTCTTTTTTTTATGCCCGACACCCCAAGCAACACGACAAACCCCAGTCACAGACTTTCCCCAGCAGCTCGTCTCCGCAGCCAGTCGCGGCTGATCGGCGTCGCCGTTAGCGGCTCGATCAGTAGCGCCCTCCTCACTTCCCTCGTCCCCCTCTTTCTCCTCTCGCTCAATGCTTCGCCTTTTCTCATCGGCTTAGTCGCCACCAGCGAGTATGTACAGAGGATGGGGCGCGTCGTCGGGTTGCAACTAATGCACCGCACTGGAAAGGCCGGAATCTTCTTTTGGGGCCGACTCTGCTCGTTTCCGGCTGGGCTAGCACTGGCGCTGCTGGCGTTCTATGGCGCAAACGGGGTTTGGGCCGCTTGGATCGGCCTAGCTCTGTTTAGCGCGCGCGGTCTCGCATACCAAGCGGGCAACACCGCTTGGTGGCCCCTAGTCCAAGACAACACCGCTAGCAGTGGGCTCGGAGCCTTTCTAACGCGCATGCGCCTTCAGCAGCGCCTGCTCGAACTCGCCTTGCCCATCCTGATCGGCTGGTACCTCGGCTCTCAGCCCATGGCTGACGACTTTGGGCCGCTCTTTGCCCTAGCGGTTTTCTCCACCTGCGGTGGTGCCTTCTTGGTGCGCGCCGTAGCGGAGCGACCTCTGTCCCCGCCCGGCGAGGGCCTCATTCGCCGCTTGCGCCAAACCTTAGCTACGCCCCAGATGCGCGCATACGCGCTCTTTGTCATGGCCCGCACAGCCGTGCTAGCGGCGACCTTTCCGCTGTGGGTCGTGGCGCTCACGGATTGGGGGTTGCCCGTTAGCTATTTCGTCTGGATGACGCCAGTGCAAGCCCTCGGCTATGTGGCGGGGCTGCATGGCTGGGGTCGGATGGTGGACCGGCACGGCAGTCGGGGACCGCTGACTATCACTCTGTTGCTACAGGCGGCCATGGCACCCGCTTGGCTCTTCCTGCCTATGGGACTTCCGTGGATTGCACTTTGGGCGGGGGGCGTCTATCTGCTCTGGGGGGCGCTGGACGGCGGCCACCAGATGGGGCAGTCGCGGGCGATGATCGACGCCGTCTCCAAAGAGCACCAAGCCGAGGGATTCTCCCTTGCGATGTACGCTTCGGCGCTAGGGGGTATTGTCGGCGGCATCGCGGGTGGGGCTTGTTTCCAATGGTCTGCTGCGCTGGCTGGTTCGCAGGGACCGCTTTTTTACTTGTGTGCAGTCCAGTTCGCGTTTGTTGCGGCTTGGCTACTCAGTACTCGGCTGGCCGGCTACCGGGAGCAAACCCCCGTGCGCCGCTTCTGGCGCTTGTCATCTTAGAGCCTCCGTCGTATGTTGCTTAATCCTCACTTCAAGATGCCCATGGACGCATGATTCACACAGCAAAGGCCCTCGCCGAACTCGTCAAACGAGCTCTAGACCGTGAGCGCGTTGCCCTAGACACTGAATTCGTTTGGAACCGCACCTACTATCCCAAGCTAGGCGTGATCCAATTGGCTCTCGCCAACGGCGACTGCTACCTGATCGACCCGGTGGCGATTGCGGATCTCTCGCCCCTTGGTGCCCTGTTGGAGCACCCAGAGGTCGAACTGATTCTCCACGACGCCCAACAGGACTTGGCTATTCTGCGCCGGGTCACGGGTGCCTTTCCGCGCAACGTCTTCGACACCCGCTGTGCGGCCGGGCTTGCCAATATGAGCTCTACCACTTCGCTAGCCGAGCTCTTGGAGCAAACCCTCGGCGTGGTCCTCGACAAAACCGAGACGCTCACCAACTGGGTCCGCCGGCCGCTCTCCGAAGATCAACTAGCGTACGCCATCGAAGACGTGCGCTATCTGCACGAGGTGCGCGACGTGTTGCAGGCGCGCGTCGAGGAAATTGGTCGCAGCACTTGGCTGGCAGAGGAAATGGCCGCGTACGACGACCCGCAGCTATACGAGGAGCGAGACCCACACGAGCAATTCACGCGGATCAAGGGCACGGGCCGCGCTTCCCGGCGCGAGTTGGCCATCCTCCGCGAGTTGACCGCTTGGCGCGAAGAGGAAGCTCGGCGCTGCGATCGGCCGCGCAATCACGTACTGACGGACGAAGTCCTCGTGCTACTAGCCCGGCGCAAGCCTCGGTCGCTGGAGGAACTGGGCCGACTCCGCGCACTCGGCAATCACCGCTATGACCGCTACCTGCTCGAACAGATTCGTCGTGGCTTGGCCGTCCCCGATGAGGAGTGCCCTCCTCGGCCACGTCGGCCGCAACTCGACAAGGAAGTCGTCGAACGCAAGCTCGCCCAGTCCATGAATTACTTGCGCCAGCAAAGCGACGCGGCGCGGATTGATGCGCCCTTTGTCGCGACCCGCGCCGAAGTGCATAACCTAGTCATCACCGCGGTCGCGGCCACGCCCGAGGATCATCGCCTCCTGCGCGGGTGGCGGCGCGATTTCATTGGCGAAGCCCTATACGGCATCGCCACTTGCCCCGAGTAATCCGGCCACACTTAATGTGGCCGGATGAGGTACAGCCGGACACAGATCGTCGCGTAGAACATCGATGACGCCGCCCTTGGATGGGTAAACAACACATGCTCAACTTACTGCGTAGCCAATTTCTCGAATGGGGCCTCGGCCAAGACCTCAGCGAAGACCTCGCCGCACTGGTCGCCTTGGCCGTGGTGGCCTTCATCGCCTTGCTCGCCCATCGCTTAGCCAGAGGCCCTCTGCTCCGCGGCCTCGCCTCTATCATTCACCGCACCGATTTCCCTTGGGACGATGTCCTAATCGAGTGCCGAGTCTTGCACCGGCTGGCCCATATAGTGCCCGGCCTCATCTTTTACCACCTAGGGCCAATGGCCTTAGAAGGCCATCCCGTTTCCGTCAACATCATTCAGACCGCGGCGCATATTTATCTGGTGCTCTCCGGCTTACTAGCCGTTGAGGCGTTGATAAGCGCGGGCGTCAGCATCTACAACAGCACTAGGACCTCGCACGAAGTCTCCATCAAGGGGCCGGTGCAGTTCCTCAAGATCATCCTCTTTTTGCTCGGCAGTATCGTCGTCGTCGCAACCCTAATCGGCCAATCGCCGCTCTACTTGCTCGGTGGCCTGACGGCGATGACCGCGGTTTTGCTTTTGGTCTTCCGCGACTCGATCCTCGGGTTGGTCGCCGGCATCCAGATCTCGGTAAACCGCATGGTCACCTACGGCGACTGGGTTGAAATGCCCCAGTACGGAGCCGACGGCGACGTGATCGACATAACGCTGACGACGGTCAAGGTGCAAAACTGGGACAAGACCATCACGACCATCCCCACCTACGCGCTGATCAGCGAGTCGTTCAAAAACTGGCGCGGCATGCAGGAGTCGGGCGGGCGGCGGATCAAGCGGGCGATCCACCTCGACGTCAGCACCATCAAGTTTTGCGACGAGGAAATGCTCACCCGCTTCGCCAAAATCCAGTACATCACCGCCCACATTGAGCGCAAGAAGCAAGAGCTAGCCGAATACAACAAGCTCAACCAAGTTGACCTTTCGCATCTGGTAAATGGCCGGCGCATGACCAACATCGGCACCTTCCGCGCCTACGTGCAGGCGTATCTAAAGAACCATCCGCAGATCAACCAAGAGATGACCTTTCTCGTGCGTCAGCTAGCGCCGACCTCCAAGGGGCTACCCCTCGAAATCTACGTCTTTTGCAAGGATATCGTCTGGGCCAACTACGAGGCGATTCAGGCCGACATTTTCGACCACATCTTCGCCATTGTGCCCGCCTTTGATCTGCGAGTCTTTCAGGAGCCGACCGGGACGGACTTTCAGGCGCTGGGGGAATCGCAGTAGGGGACGGTTTTAAACAGTCCCCTACTGCGATGTTGCCGTCAGAAATTAAAGGATATCGCTATGTCCACTGAGAACCTGCTCTACACCACCATGTCCAGCTCCATCGGCGAGCTACTCCTAGCCGGCGACTCCACGGGCTTGCGGCACATCTATTTTGAGAGCGGCGACTTTACTCCACCGTCAGATTGGCAGGCCGTAGCTGCTCTACCCTATCCGGTCGCCGACCAACTCGATTCCTACTTCGCCGGACACCTGCACAGCTTCGACCTGCCGCTCAATCCCCAAGGAACGGCGTTTCAGCGCAAAGTCTGGGCCGCACTCTTGGAAATTCCCTATGGCGAGACGATCTCTTATTTGGAGCTAGCTCGCCGCATCGGCAACCCAAGCTCGGTCCGCGCCGTCGGCTTGGCCAACGGCAGGAACCCCCTGCCGATCGTCGTGCCTTGTCACCGAGTGATCGGCAGCAACGGCGCGCTGGTCGGCTACGCCGGAGGGCTGCCGATCAAAAGAGCGTTGCTCGCCCTCGAAGGTGCACTTGCGTCGCCAATGCTGGCGACGGGAAGCTCTCCTCAACTCGATCTCTTCTAAGTCTGGAGGTCTCATGTCCACGCATCGCATTGCTATCATCGGCACGGGTCGCGTCGGCTATCAGTTCAGTTTCTCCGACCTGCCCGACAACCACGCCGCCGCCATTGTCCAACATCCCTCCTGCGAGTTGGTCGCTGGCGTCAACCGGGGGCGCGAAAAGCTCGACGCCTTTGGCAAGCGCTTCGGCGTCAAGGCGCTCTACCACGACTATCGGCAAATGCTCGCCGAGGTCCAGCCCGACATCT
Source organism: Candidatus Latescibacterota bacterium (assembly GCA_022820705.1). Classification (GTDB taxonomy): domain Bacteria; phylum Latescibacterota; class UBA2968; order UBA8231; family UBA8231. Next base: position 4,862 of record JAJEEZ010000483.1, read on the forward strand.
GCATCGTCGCCACCCACCCCGAACTCCACGCCGAAATGGTCACTAGTTGCGCCCAAGCCGCCTCGACGCGAGCCATTATCTGCGAAAAGCCGATGGCCCTTTCGCTGGAGGAATGCGACCAGATGATCGCGGCCTGCCAAGCGGAGGACGTGCACTTGCAGATCAACCACAACCGCCGCTGGCACTCCGAATGGGTCCTCGCCAAAACGCTCCTCGACGCAGGGGCGATCGGCGAGTTCAACCACATCTACTGCTATATGGATGGCGGCAAGCCGGCCCCTTGGTGGCGCAGCGAGAACGAAGGGCCCTTACTGCACGACTTCACTCACTATTTCGACTTGATGGATCTCTATGCCGGCGAGGTGGAGTGGCTGTGCGGCATGGCTGAGCAGCGCATGCGTCCTTGGGCTGTCGAGGATTTTTCGGCCGCCATGCTCAAGTTCAAAGGGGGAGCCACCGGGCTGATCTGCGGTGCCGAACTGACGCAGTACAACGACAACGCCTTCGAGCTGCGCGGCTCAACCGGCCTAATCCGCATGGATGCTGAGCAAGTCCGCCTCTTTCAGTCCAAGGTTGCGCTGTCCGAGCCTGACAGCGGCTTTGAGTGGAGCAGCCTTGAAGAAGTCGAAGTCGAACGGCCAGCCCCGGTCTCTACGTACGTCGCTGCACTATCCGAGTTGATCGACGCTTTGGAAGGACGCGGCACCTTGCGCAGCGACGGTGCCGTGGGTCGCCGCTCGTTGGAAATGGTCATGGCCATCTACCAGTCGCAGCTAGAGGGCAACCGTCCAGTTCACTTCCCGGTCTCACTCGCCGAATCCGGCGTCGAAGCACTGCGTCGGGCGGGGAATTTTAAGGAGCGAGAGGCGTAATCTCCGCAGCCATTCAGACAGGCAACGCCACCGCGAATCTTCCATGATTTGAACGATTCGAGCGGTGGATCGTCTTGTTTCTACTATTCTGCGTTTATCTGCGTCCATCTGCGGATCTTCACGCATAGCTGCGCTAGGAGAATAGACATGGCCAAAGCCAAAACACGACCGAAAAACAAAAGTCGCGCCCGCAAAAAACTCCGCATCGCCTTCATCGGCGCTGGTGGCCGCGCCCTAATGGCTCACTACCCTGCCCTGCGCGACATCCCCGAGGCCGAACTAGTCGCCGTCGCCGAACTCGACGAACAGCGCCTGCACAAAACCTGTGACCTCTACGACATCAAAGGCCGCTACAGCGCCTACCGCCAAATGCTCGAGCGCGAAAAGCCCGACGCGGTTTACGCCATCATGCCGCCGCACCACCTTTTCGACATCTGCGCCACCGTAATCGAACACGGCTGCCATCTCATCATCGAAAAACCCCCCGCCGTTACCACCGAGCAAATCCGCCAACTCGCCGTTTTGGCCCGTCGCCACAAGGTCCTGACCGGAGTCGCCTTCCAACGCCGTTTTGCCCCCGTCATTCGCCGCGGCAAAACCCTGTGCGAAAAACGCGGCACTGTGCACACCGCCCACGCCAGCTTCTACAAAAACTGGGTCGGCGGCGCTCCCTACTATCGCGGGGCGTTGGACATGCTTACCTGCGATGGCATCCACGCCGTCGATACCTTGCGCTATCTATGCGGCGGCGAAGTCGAATCCGTTGCCAGCGACTCGCGCCGCCTCGACGCCGACCACTGGAATGTCCATTTAGCCCTAGTCCGTTTCAGCAGCGGGGCCACCGGACTCTTGCTCAACAACTTCATGGCCGGTCGGCGGATATTCAGCGTCGAGATCCATGCCCCCGGCATCTCCTTCTTCGGCGATCCCGAAGAAGGCGGCCAACTCTACGCCGACAACAAAACCGAGCCTATCGACGAGTTAGACCCCTCCGTCTTAGCAGGCAGCGCAGAGGACTATCGAGCCTTCGGCCCCTACGATATCAACCGCCATTTTGTGGATTGCATGTTAAAGGGAAAAGATCCCGAAACGAATTTCGACGACGCGACCAAGACCATGGAATTGGTCGATGCGATCTACCGTTCGCAGATTTGAGCAGCGCGGTCCGAGTTGATCAACGCTCTTGAAGGCAAGGCGTCACTCGGCGACGCACCGTCCATCCCTATACGCCAAAACCGGCGCGTTGGGCAACGAGCAGTCCGAAGCATACCCATAGAGTTCGTTCATCTCGGCTTCAAAGGCGTTATACGCTGTTAGCCGCTCGGCTAGTGCCGTCGAATCGGTGGATGAAGCGGAGTAGATTATAAACTCCCAAGGGCCACCGCAGGGCTTGGAGCCTAAACCCGAGTAGCGACAGTCCGCAATGGACGCGCCCGCAGCGTCGCCGATGAGCGCGTCGATTTCTCGTCGCAGCTCTGCTAGCTGTACACGGTCGCCTTCCTCGGTCCGCTGGTCGCTATTGTTGTCTCCAACAGGATCCGAGTCGCCACAAGCAACGAGGGAAACGGCGAGCCATGCCGCCGCAATCAAGTATCGCATAGTCTTCCTCTCCGTTAAAAGAGGGCCATAGCCTGCACTGTGAAAACACCTAACCTGCTGCACGGTTCCCCCACCGCGTCGCGATAACTGCATCCATGAAAATCTGCCCTAGATGAAATACAATACAAGGTATTGCTAGCAACCCCTTCTGCTCGGGCGACACCGCCGAATCCGGCAAAAACGCCAGCACCGTCATCGCTACCGGCAAGGTCTTCTGGCTGGCCATCAGCACAACGGTCTTGCGCGCCGCCGCTTCGAGCTGCAAAAGCACGCAAGCGCCGCCGTTGAGCAGCAGATAAAGTGCGTGAATTGCCAATCCAGACACTACCAGAATCAACAAGCTCGCAGGTTCTATCTGGGCTAGCCGCCCGGAGGACTCGCTGAATTTCATCCACGGAATCGAGATCAGCGCCGCGTTGCTGGCCAAAGTCAACCGCGAGCGCTGGGCGTCGATCCAATTGACGGCGAAGCGCCGCAGGTACTTGCCGACGCCCAAGGGCAGCAAGATCGAAAGACAGAGTTTGGCGAACAGATCGCTAGCCGAAAGCTCAACTTGGCCTAGAGAGCTTAGAAGATGCGCCAACACGAAGGGCACCGTGAAGATGCCGGCGATATTGGTCAGCACCGTCAAAAGCAAGGCCAAGGCTACGTTGCCTCGTGCCTGGGCCGTCAGCGCCACACCCGAAGTCAGGGTCGTCGGCATGCAGCAGAACAGGGCCAGACCGAATTGGAAGGCAGGCTCCATCGGAAGTTGAAACGCGATCGCGGCCCCTATAAAGGGCGTGGCGAATAGAATCGAAACACAACCCCACGACGTCGCCTTCCACGCGGCGAGAGCGGCGTGGACTTCGTCGGTCTTCAGCATCAGCCCTGACAAGAAAAAGATGAGGCTAACCGCGACGTACTGCGTGGGCAGTTCGGCCATGTAGAGGCCCGGACGGGGGAAGAAGAAACCCACCACGGCCACGACCAACAAACCAACAGGCAGAAATTGTCGCAGAAGGAAACCTAGCATTGTTCGCTGAAAAAAAGGCCGGACAACGTCCGGCCTGATAGATAGAAGCTATATCCTCTCGGAACCTACTCGCTGTCTGCTAGGGCAACCATGGGGCAGCCGTAACAGATTGCAGAGGTTTCACGCTTTCACGTCGCCATTGCGAAGCTCTATGGCATCTTCGCGGAACATCTGGAGGAACCCATTGGCCGCCGGTTTTTCCGAAAACAACACGCGCAGAAAATGGATCAGCCGCATCCGCGCTTCCGTGCTGATTAGGTGCTCGACCTTACAGGCGTCGATCATTGCGTCGTCCTCGTCCATGCCGAGGGCGTCTCTGAGGAACCGCTGCACGACCAAGCGCGTTTCCTCGACCTCCTGCACCACTTTCAAGCCCTGGTCGGTAAGTTCGAGAAAGCGGTTGGGATCCTCTTGCACGTAGCCGCGCTCCTTGAGGTGCTTCATGGCCGTCGAGACGCTGCCTTTGGTGATGCTCAGGTGCTTGGCGATATCCGAGACGCGGGCGTAGCCGTACTCCCCGCGCAATTCGTGGATCGCCATCAGGTGATGCGCCGCGCTGTGGCTTAGTTCGTTTTCTTCGTAGGCTCTCCAGACTTCCTCAAACATGCGTTTCGCCTTTCTGCCTCCACCTAAATCGCAAGGTCTTGTACTGAGTCATTGGCCGAGCTTGCGCAGCAAATCTACGCAGCGATTGGAGTAGCCCCATTCATTGTCGTACCATCCGAGAATCTTGACCATATTTCCTTCGAGAACATTCGTCGATAGCGCGTCGAAGACACACGAGTGCGGGTTGCCTACGATGTCGGCCAAGACCAAAGGCTCCTCAGAGTACTCGAGAATGCCAGCCAGCGAGTTGGCCGCCGCGGCTTTGAACGCCGCGTTGATTGCTTCGGCATCCGCTGCGCTTTTGAGTTCGGCGGTGAGGTCGGTCAATGAACCGTCGGGGGTTGGTACGCGGATGGCCAAGCCATCGAGCTTGCCGTCGAGCTCGGGTAGCACCTTACCTACTGCGGCCGCGGCCCCCGTAGTTGTGGGCACCATTGATGCCGCCGCCGAGCGCGCCCGCCGCATGTCGCTGTGCGGAGCATCGAGCAGGCGTTGGTCGCCGGTGTACGAGTGAATCGTATTCATCATGCCTTTGACGATACCGAACTTTTCGTGTAGGACTTTGACCATGGGGGCTAGACAGTTGGTCGTACACGAAGCATTGGAAATGATCGCGTGGTCGGCTTGGATGGCGTCGTCGTTGACGCCCATTACCACGGTTACGTCTTCGCCTTTGGCCGGAGCAGAAATGACAACTTTGTTGGCCCCAGCGTCGATATGGGCGCGAGCCTTGCTGGCCTCGGTGAAAAATCCCGTTGACTCCAGCACCACTTCGACCCCCAAATCACCCCAAGGCAGGTTGGCCGGGTCGCGCTCGGCCAAGATGCGAATCGCTTGGCCATTGACGATCAAGTCGTCGCCAGCAACCTCTATCTCGCCGACGAAGCGACCGTGAGTGGAGTCGTATTTGAGTAGGTGGGCAAGTGTTTGGGCGTCGGTTAGATCGTTAATGGCTTTGATCTCGATGCCACCTTGCTCGACGGCCGCCCTGAACACCAAGCGACCGATTCGACCAAAGCCATTAATAGCAACAGGTAGCTCTCCCATTTTCCAGTGTATTCCTTCCTGTAAATAGCAGTAGATTTGGGGGTCTGAGAAAAGTCAGCCGCTCATCCCTGCGGGCCATGCGACGATCCAAATGAATATGGTAGCAAACGGATGAACGGAACTTTACAGCCCGATGTAAAAACTTATATTGCACAGTTGCGGGAAGCGTGCAAGGCGGGCAAATCGGACTTGATTCTCAACTTTTGCGTTTTTTGCGTTGCAAAAAATTAACGAATAAACCCGACCTCAGCAAGAGCACTACCACTGGCCGAGATGGGCAATGGCAGGCTAGACTGAAGGACGGGATGGACGATCAAAGAACAGAGAAGCGATGCGCGAGGAAGGCATAGCCTTGGAGAACGCGCTGCTGTGCATCGACGAGCAGCAGCGGACCTATATCGAACAACTTAAATCCTTTATCCGCATCCCCAGCGTCAGCACTGGTGCCGATAGGGACACAGGCGACGGCCTCGCCCGAGCGGCCGATTTCCTCGTCGGCCAATTCGACCAAATGGGGTTTGAGGTCGAAAAGATCCAAGTAAGGGCCGAGACTAATCCTCTAGTCGTCGCCCGTAGTCCCGCATTCTCGTCGAATCGACCCACTGTCTTGATCTATGGTCATTACGATGTACAAGGAGTGGACAATCCGCGCTCGGCTTGGGAGGTGGATCCCTTTGCCGCCGAGGAGCGCGATGGCTTCCTCATCGCCCGGGGGGCCAGCGACAATAAGGGGCCCTGCTTCGCGCATCTGAAGGCGGCCGAAGTCGTCTTCGCCAATGGGAATCAGCTTCCATTCAATCTGGTCTTCCTGATCGAAGGCGAGGAGGAATGCGGCAGCGCTGCGTTGCGCCAGTTTGTGGCCGAGGGCGGGCTTGATGAATTTGCCCCGGTGCTCTGTACTGTGATTTCCGATACCAGCATGTACGGGCCGGATCAGCCCTCGTTGACTTTGGGGCTGCGCGGTATCGTCTATACCGAGGTCGAGGTTTTTGGGCCGACGCAGGATGTGCATTCCGGCCTTTTCGGCGGCATTGTCCACAACCCCAACCAACTTCTCGTCAACGCATTGGCCGGCCTCATCGACGCCGAAGGGCATATCACTGTGCCCGGTTTCTACGACGAAGTGCAGCCGCTTTCGGCCCGCGAAAAAAGCCTCTACGCCGCCCTCGCGGTGGACGAGGAGGCCTATTGCCGCACCTTGGGCGTGCCCTCGCTAGTGGGAGAGCAGGAGTACCCCATTCTCGAAAGGCGCTGGACTCGTCCCACGCTCGACATCAACCTCCTAAGCGGCGGCAGTCCGCGCACGGTCATTCCGGCTGTCGCCCGAGCGGCCATCTCCTGCCGATTAGTGCCCGACCAAAATCCCGAACACATCCAAGCGGCCCTCGAAGGGCACATCCGCGCTCAGCTGCCCGCAGGTACCCGCGTCGAGTTCAAAAATCAGCATTG
>JAJEEZ010000565.1:0-10176 GCA_022820705.1 Candidatus Latescibacterota bacterium
CTCGCCCATGGTGATAAGCGCCAGCCAAAAATTATTGCGGCTGGGGTCTTGGGTGGCAAAGCGGCGGCGGCCAAAAAGATGGGAGAGCGAATTGATGGTACACGTGCCGTGGAACAGGACGATGGTGGAAATGGAGAAGCCCCAGACGAGCATTTGCCAGCCACTGGTTTCCAACGCGGGGAAGCGGCTGCCGCAATACTCTCCCAAGGCGTACATCGCCGCTGCTAGCAAGGTGGGTACGATGATATCGAAGCGGTCGAGAAAGCGCAGTTCGGGAAAACGGGCCAAGTCGCGCACATTGTATAGACGGGTGGGGAAATTCGATCGCGAGGTAATCCACAGGACGTGGCTCCACCAAAACCCGTGCTCTTTGGGCGAATGCACGTCGCTGGCGACATCGGAGTGGCGATGGTGGTGGCGGTGGTGCCCGGCCCACCACAACGGCCCGCGCTGCACGGCTGTATTGCCCAACACGGCAAAGAGGAACTGCACGGGCCGCGAGGTCTTGAATGTGCGGTGCGAAAAGTAGCGGTGGTAAAATCCGGTTATGGCAAACATCCGCATCCAGTAGGCCGCGATGGCCACGCCCACGGCTAGGGGACTCCAACCGACCCACAAAACTCCGAGGCAACTCAAGTGCAGCGCCGCAAAGGGTAGCATGCGGACCCAATCGATCTGCCGCTCGTCTTCAACTACCGCGGCGGCCGCGGCTTCATCGCCCTTAAACCAGCGCAGGAAAGCCAGCCGCCAGCCTTTGAGCGGCGGTGTATTGTCCGCGATGTTTGTATGTTCCATTTGATTGCTAGTTGTCAATTGTTTTACCCTCAGTGCAAGACACCCACTCCAGTACGCGTCTTTTGGTATTCCGGTAGGGGCGACCGACTGGCCGTCCCTACGAGCGCAAAGAATTCAAGGAATCGCGCAAATCGCTCAGGTTAGCCAAGGTGACAGCCCCGGCCTGATTGAGAAAACGCTGGTAATGCGCGGCGGTCCGGCCGCCGGCTATCAAGGCAATGTCGTCGCCCAGCAGGCGGCGCAATTTGACCAGCTCGCCGCCTAGATGGGGATCGTCGCCCGGATAGACTATGCTGAGGAGAACGGCCTTAGCACTCTTTTGCGCGGCGGCTCCGGCGATCTCCTCAGCCGGTAGGTTGGGGCCCAGAAATGTCGAATTCCAGCCCTCTGACGTGGCTACGACCGTAGCGAGCAAAGCTCCCATCTCGTGCAATTGCCCTGCGGGCGTGGTGGCGACGACGTGGGGAGCAGCCTTCGATACTTGGAAACTGGCCTGTATGTTGCCGATAAAGCTGCGCACCACGGCCGAAGCCATATGTTCGTCGGATACTCTCAAGGTGCCTTCCTGCCACATCTGGCCGATGCGCTCCATAAGCGGCTGGACCACTTCTTCGAGCAGATGCTGCTGGCTCAGCGCTATGGAGGCGCGAACCAATTGCTCTTTGAGCGAGACTGCGTCTAGCCCTTGCACTGCGACTAAGGCTCGTTCGAGGAATTCGCCGGGGTCTTTTTTCTCGTCCTCTTCATCGGTCGTCCTCTGAGCCAACGGTGCCGCTGCTTGCTCAGCGCGGACCAGCTTCATCAGCTCGGGCGTGGAAAGATGGGCGATGCGGCCAATGCTATGTCCGGCCTGTACTGCCTGTTGCAACCATTGTAGGCGCGCGATGTCCTCGTCCGAATAAACCCGTCTATTGGTCGCCGTCCGCGCGGGCACCACGGCTTGATAGCGCTTTTCCCAGACGCGGATGACATGGGCCGAAAGCCCGGTCCGCCGCACTACTACTTTGATAGAATGTCCCGGCGTCGATTCCATACGTGTGAATATAGATATTGTCTATTATTTGTCAATATATTCAGGTGATTTACGCAATAAAAAACCTTTTTAGATGTGTTATATCTATACAAATTATAAATATATATTAGGCAAATATTAGACATATATTACCGCAAAATGAATTCCAACACGTCAAGATGGCGACTTTGGATTTCGCTGCTAAAAAGAGAAGTTGAAGCCCAGCGTGGGGATTATAGGCAATTGCTTGATCTTGCGCGGATCGACTTCGGGATCGACTGAATCAAGCTGCACAAACCATTCGTTGCGGCGGCTATATACATTGAATATCTGCACGTAGAACTCGCTGTTGGTTCCCCACAGCCCAAACGACAGGCTGGCGCTGACGTCGAGGCGGTGATAGGGCTGCAGGCGGGCGCTGTTGCGCTGGGTTGGTGACTCGGAAACCGGTGTGAATGCCTGTCCAGTGGCATACGCTAGGTTCGCGCCGAGCCGCCATGCGCCCACCCCGTAGGAGGCGACGAAAGACAGGTCGTGGCGGCGGTCGTGCTTGGGCGGAAAGGGACGGCCATCATTGAGTTCGGGGAAGGTCCGCCGCGTCCAACCGAGCGCGTAGCCGATCCACCCGGTGAGCGCGCCAGTGCGCCGCTGTAAAAAGACCTCGACTCCTCTGGCCCAGCCCGTGCCGCCGCTTTTGAACACCGCTTCCGAGTGCGTGGCCTCGCTGTCGTCGGGCAGTTCGGTATCCACGGTCACTAGGTTGGCGAGGTCCGTGTAATAGGCATCCACGGCAAGCTGATAGCGCGGCGAAGGGGTCCACTCGACGCCGGTGACGGCCTGATAGGATCGCCCCGGCTCGACGGTGTCGTCCAAAGGCACCCAGAAATCGCCGCCGCTGAAGGCTTCGGTGGTGATCAGTTGCAGGTGTTGGCGATACACTCCGCCGCCGGCTTTGACGCGGATTTTGCCGCTCAACGCTTGGCTCAGGGACAGCCGCGGTGTGAAATGCCAGCGGTCTCCTGTACTGAAGTACGTTCCCCGTCCACCTAGCTGCACCCGTGTGGTCGGTCTCGGCCGCCATTCGTCCTGCACATAGCCTTCCAACAGCACTGGCTCTTGGCGCAAGTCGAGTTGGGTCCGCTTGTTGAAAGACCGGACAAAGTGAAACTCGAACAAGGTGGCCAACAATCCCAAGGAAAGCGTGTGATGGCGGTTGGCGAAGTAATCTACGTCGCCTTTGAGCGATAGGTCGCGGATGCTGTTGGCGATGCGGACGGGCGCGTCGAGAAAACGGAGCGCGACGATGCTTTCGTATTCTGAACCGGCGGCCATGAGGTGGCCGAACAGGGCCGGCGAGAACGCGCGCGTCCAGCTCGCAGTCAGCGCGCGGTTGCCCCAGCGCATATCGACGAAAGACTCTTCGTCGTCTTCTAACTCAATCCGCAGGTCGTCTTGGCCCCAGTACGCGCCCGCGGCGTAGGTGTCGTCGCCCCGCCGTTGGTTGATGTTGCCGTTGAGGTCGTAGAAGTAATAGTTCAACGGGATGTCTTCCCCGCGTGCGCGGAGGGCGCTGAATACGCCGTCCAAGTAGGTGCGGCGACCGGCCAGCATCCACGAACCCTGGCCGACTGGTCCCTCGGTGAGCAAGCGGCCTGAAATCAGACTCATGCCGCCGCGTCCGCTGGTGCGCTTGCGGTTGCCCTCGCGGTTGCTCACATCGAGCACTGCCCCGAGCGTGCGGCCGTACGGAGCGGGATAGGCTCCCTTGTACAGATCGACCTTCTTAATGGCGTCTGGGTTGAAGGTCGAGAAGAGGCCGAATAGGTGGGAGGGATTGTACAGAGGGGTCTGGTCGAGCAGGATGGCCGTCTGGTCGGGGCCGCCGCCGCGCACGTACAGGCCGCTGCTGATATCCGCAACCGCTTGGACGCCCGGCAGTAGCTGTAAGCCGCGCAAGAGGTCGGCCTCGCCGAGGGCGGGCAACTGCTGCACCGGCTGGGGTCGGAGGCTGATGTGCCCGGTCTCCATCGAGACCTGCTCGCCCATGGCCGTCGGCTTGGGCACCAGCGCCAAGTCGAGCTGCACGGCCTCGTCGGTGCCAAAGTGCAGGGTGTCCCACTGGGTCTGGTAGCCTGTGTGCGACGCGCTTACTATGTGCGTACCAGCCGGTACTTGCACGACCGCGTAGTAGCCGCTGGTGTTGCTGACTGTCGCGAGTTGAAGTCCTTGGACTGCGACAACTGCGCGGGTCAGGGTTTCGCCGTTGTCGGCATCGGTGACGAAGCCGCTCAGGGTCGCCGCCTGCGCTGTCCCTGCCAACAGCAGCCACGCCGCTAGCGCTCGCCTACAATTTTTTTTTAATCTCACCTATTTGTATCTCGCTGACGTTGCGCATCGGTATGTAGAGAAACATATCGACATATTGCGCGGGTTGCACCCCGAATAGCCGCTAAAATCGGCCGCGCCCTATGCTGGCCTCTTGGGACTTCGTATCTTTCAGGGCCTTGTCACTACTACATATAAAGGACGGATTCATGACCACTGACCGCATTTTTCACCGCGTCATTACCGACAACTGGCCGCAGATTTCCCACGGCAAAGACTGCTACCTCTACGCCGAAGACGGGCGCTCGTACCTCGATGCCTGCGCTGGCGTCCACTTGGTCTCCATCGGGCACGGCGTTCCAGAGATAGCTGAGTTCATGCGGGAGCAGGCGAACAAGGTCAGCTTTACCTACGCCCGCTTCCTCACCCAACCGCAAATCGACCTCGCCGACAAAATTGCCGCCATAGCCCCCGGCGACCTCAACCGCGTCTTCTTCATCTCCGGCGGATCCGAAGCCACGGAGTCCGCGCTCAAGATCGCCCGCAAGTACCACATCGAGACTGGCAACCCGAAGAAGTATAAAGTCATCACCCGCTGGCAGAGCTGGCACGGCAACACCATCGGCGCGCTTTCCATGTCGGGCCGCTCCACCTGGCGCGAAGACTACGTGCCCTATTTGCTCGACTTCCCGCACATCACCTTCCCCCACCCGGATCACTGCCCGTACTGCCAAGATCGACCCGCCTGTACGCTCTCCTGCGCCGAAGAGCTGGAGAGAGTCATCAAACAGGAGGGCAGCGAGTCCATTGCCGCCTTTATCGCCGAGCCGATCTCGGGCACTTCTTGCTGCGGCCTGATGCCGCCGCCCGACTACTTCCCCTCCATCCGCGCGATCTGCGACCGCTACAACATCCTGATGATCATCGACGAAGTGGTCACCGGCTACGGACGCACGGGCCTCAATTTCGGCATTGAGCACTGGGACGCCATTCCAGACATCATAGCCACTGGCAAGGGCCTCGCCAGCGGGTACACGCCCATTGCCGCCACCCTGGTCCGCGACGAGATATACGACGGGATCTACAAAAAGCAAAACCACTACGTCCACGGCCACACCTACGGCGGCAATCCGCTCTCCTGCGCCATTGCCCTCGCCGTGCAGAACTACATCCAAGACCACAACTTGGTCACTCGCTGCGCGCAGATGGGCGACCTGATGCTGGAGAAGATGCAGCCCTTAATGGACTCGCCCATAGTCAGCGCGGTGCGCGGCAAGGGCCTGCTCACCGGCGTGGAGTTCGCAAAGGACAAGGCGACCGGCACGCCCTTTGACCCCGCCCAAGGCGTATCCGCCGCGATCGTCAACCGCGCCTTTGCCAAAGGCGTGCTCATCATGCCTGGGTCGCCTGGGTTGATCGACGGCGTCAGCGGCGACCACATTGCCATCAGCCCGCCCTTTACCATTAGCGAAGAGCAGGTCGAGGAAGTCGCGCAGGTGATCGCGGATGTGGTTGGAGAGATGGAGCGGGAATTGGGATATTGAGCTAGAGAAAACACCGCGCATCTACATCGCCTTTACGAGGAGGAGTACCATGAAACTCGGCACCTTTATGATGCCCTTGCATCCCCCGGAAAAAGACCGCACTGAATGCTTTGCCGAGGACGTCGAGTTCGTCGTCCGCGCCGATCAGCTTGGCTTCACCGAGGCTTGGGTCGGCCAGCACCACACTGTCGCGTGGGAGCCGATCCCGTCCAACGATCTCTTCATCGCCCACGTCCTGCCCCTGACGCAAAACATCCGTTTGGGCACGGGCGTCTCCATCATGCCGCAGCACCACCCGGTCAATGTCGCGGTGCGGCTGGCTTTTCTCGACCACCTGTCCAAGGGCCGCTTCAACTGCGGCTTCGGCCAGGGCGGCGTCGCCACCGACTGGGGCCTTTTTGACCTACCCGATCCCAAGACGCAAGGGCTGATGACCGTCGAGAGCATCGACATGGTCCTCAAGCTCTGGCAGGCGGACGCCCCGTTTGACTTTGCCGGGGATTTCTACCGCATCAAAATTGAAGAGGCGAACCCCGAACTCGGCATCGGCGAACTGCTCAAACCCTACCAGCAGCCGCACCCGCCCATTGGCATGAGCGTAATAAGAAGCGACTCCATGGCCGCGACCATGGCCGGCCAGCGGGGCTATCTGCCCATCAGCACCAATCTCGTCGCTCCTTCGATCTTGACCCAGCACTGGCAGACCTACAGTGCCGGGGCTACCGAGGCCGGTCTGCCCGCGCCCGAGCGCACCCGCTGGCGCATCTCGCGCAGCATCCTCGTCGCCGATGACGAAGCGCGCGCCTGGGACTACGCCCTCGACGAAAAGAGCGCTTTCTGCCGCTCCTTTGAATACCTGATTGCCGTACTCAGCGGTGCCCAGATGCTCCACATTACGAAGCATGACCCAGACGTTCCCGACGAGGAGGTCACGCCCGAGTATCTGATCAGGAACCTGTGCATCATAGGCGACGTGCCGTCGTGCGTAGATCAGCTACAGGGCTTGTGGGAGACGACCGGGGGCTTTGACACGCTGCTGATGATCGCCCACGACTGGGACGACCGGCCGCTGTGGGAGCGTTCGATGGACTTGCTCGCCAACCAGGTCGTGCCGCAATTGCCGTCGGTATAGGGAATGCGATTTTGGACTGCCTTGGGGGACCAAATTTCCCGTAAGCTCATTATATAAAAGGCTTGAGAGGCGATAATATGCCCAAAACGATTCTCGACAGATGGGATATGACCCCGGAAGAGCTTACGGAGCTGGTAGAGAACAACCCCAGTCTTCGCGGTATGATTCTGGGGTACTTGGCGGAACTCAAGCTCGAGAAATTCTGGCTGTCGGGCGACGACGTTTCAGAGGTTACCAAGCACGATGACCACGATAGGCAGAAGAAAGGCGATCGAGTCATCCGGTACAAGGGACGGGAGTTTATCTTTGAATCGAAATCGCTACAGAGCGCGAAGATCGAGAAGACCGAAGAAGGATGGATGGGAAAGGCTCAAGTCGATGCGAGTGATCGCCGGGAGATCGTGCTTCCAGACAAAAGCCGCGTAACGACAACATGTTTGCAAAAGGGAGAGTTCGATATCCTCGCTGTCAACGTATTTGCGTTTGAAGAGAAGTGGCGGTTTGTCTTCGCCAAGAACTCGGACCTTCCCACGTCTAATTATAAGAAGTACACTCCATATCAGCGCCAGCACCTTTTGGCGACCCTTGTAACCGTCCATTGGCCCCCGAGACCGCCATTCAGCGACGAGCCTTTCACGCTTATGAATGAGATTATTCAGGAGCGCATCTGATTCGCGGTCTTGCCCTTTGGGATCTTCACGAATACAAGAAAGTAGGAGTGATTCTTTCTTGCGTGAACCTGTTTGAGAACGCGGCTCATTCCAGGTTTGTTTGGGCGGACGACAACGAATAAATCTTTGCAGAAAAATCCAAGCTCGGCGTAGGCGTTGATGATCTCAACGTGGGTCAAGTTCTGACGATTCGCGCTGACTTCATCTTGACACTTCACGATCAATACGCCTCGGTCGCGCAGTACTCGGTGAGCCTCGCGACCGCTCTCCTCATAAAATTCTACAACCGCAGCGTGCCACTTCCCGCCGCCGCGCCTCGGTGCTTCGTGTCCGTTGGAATAGTGGTCTCGAAAGGCATTGTGTGTCCCCGCGCCTGCTTTGGTCGAGTTCCCGCTGCGGAAGAACCCCTCCATGTAGGGCGGGTCAAGGACGAGCGCATCGAAGGACTCGCTTTCATACGGAAGATTGCGACAGTCTGTGCCGTCTGCGATATCTGACGGATGCAAGTCGTACTTTGCAGTGTCGACGTTGCGCCAAAAGACGCCCTTGCCAAATGTCACATCGGCAATTTTGGCACCCTTCTCAATATGCAGCTTTAAGATAGCCGGGAATACATCCGCGTTGTTTCCGAGGTGGGCGGAGAAAACCAGATTTGTCGTGGCGTTTCCATCTGGTTTTTTTCGGCCAGACGGTGTTCTGCTTCTGCTCCCGCCAAAGTCAAGCTCTGACTGACGCGCGTTCATGTGCTTTTCTCACTTCACTTTGTTGGGCAGGCCAATTTCCCCAGGGTCCTAATTGACTGAGCCACATTGGGTTGCGTTGGCAGTGGACGAACTTAAAGGATGAATTTGAAGCTAGCGGAACGGGAGAACCCTGTCAACGCCTAAGATGCCTCTAGCGACCTGTTAAAGCCTTCGCCTGTTCGCCCAATGCGATCAGGTCCTCGGCAATGGAGCGCAGTCGGGGCCTTGCTAGGAGTTCCGGATTGACGTCGAAGGCTCCGGCTGCGTAGTGCTGCATGGACCGCAGCTTGGCCTCGGTATCGGGCCGGGTGACGAACTTGAAGGCAACGTAGCGCCGCTCGGGGAACTTACCATAGGCCGCGTGAAAGAGGCTGTGGTGAAAAAGACCACGTCGCCAGGCATAGTCTCCACCGCGCAGGCAGGGATGTCCTCGCCCCTCGCCCCGAAGCTGTCGCCGATCGTGCCGTCCTTGAAGTGGTGGTCCTGTAAGGGCCACAACCACTCGTGGAAGGGCATGCGGTGCGAACCGGGAATCACCCGCAGCGCGCCCTGCTCTTTGGTGGTGGGCGTCAGGTAGAGCATCACTTTGAGTCGGCGATACTCGGTCTCTGCGGCTCCTGGCCGATCCGCGTGCCAGTTGTGCTCCCCTTTTTCGGTATGCCCCTCCTTATTGCCCTCCGATCCCGACCACAGGAAATCGGGTCCTAAGAGATCGGCGGCCACTTGGAAAATGCGGTCGTCCTCGGCTAAGTCCAAAAGCCGGGGATTTAGCTCGGCAAAAGGCGCAAGGCCCTGGTGCTGGCCGTCGTCGGGTTGGCCGCCTCGGTCCTCGTGCCACACTTGGTCGGCGGCTTGGGTAATCTCGGCCATCTCGTCCGGGGAAAACGCCTGACGCAGGCAGAGAAAGCCAAAGACGTCAAAGTGTTCTTTTTGTTTGGGCATCAGCATCGGCAGTCCTCCTCGCGTAGCGAATTATACGTCGCCAAGATAGAACAGAGCCGTGCTGCGGCCAACCGCGTCGGTGGCCGTAAATGCGTTTTCAGGTTAATTTTGTAGTCTATGTGCGCACTAATTTTCCATTCTATCACCCTCACATTAAACGACGATTCTCATGCAGACCATGCGCTCACTAGTTCTCTGCTTTATCCTCGCCTCAGTGGCCCATGCCGCGGACAGTCCCGTTCTCAGCGCCCACGCCTTCACGCTCTACGGCGACCCCAAGTACGGGCCTGATTTTACCCACTTCGACTACGTCAATCCCGACGCTCCCAAAGGCGGCGAAATCCGCCTCGCCGCTATCGGCACGTACGACAACCTCAACCCCTTTACCCTCAAGGGGGTGGGTGCCGCTGGTTCGCTGATGCTCTACAACCGGCTCTGCACTAAGTCCAAGGACGAGCCGTTCACCGAATACGGCCAGCTCGCCGCACAGATGCAGATGCCGGAGGATCGCTCTTGGATCATCTTCGAACTGCACCCCGCAGCGCGCTGGCACGATGGCGTTCCGGTGACCGCGGCTGATGTGATTTTCAGCTTCAAAATCCTCACCACTAAGGGCATCCCGTTTTTTCGCA
The DNA here is from genome assembly GCA_022820705.1 of Candidatus Latescibacterota bacterium. Taxonomy (GTDB): domain Bacteria; phylum Latescibacterota; class UBA2968; order UBA8231; family UBA8231. Next base: position 9,797 of record JAJEEZ010000565.1, read on the forward strand.
CTTTTTACGCCGACGTCGATACGGTCTTCGCCCTCGACGAGCGCCAAGTGAAGTTCGAGTTCAAGGAAGGTACCAACCGCGAAATGCCGCTGATTATCGGCCAGCTACGAGTATTGCCTAAGCACTATTGGGAAGGGCGGGAATTCGCCGCTACTACGCTTGAGCCGCCTTTGGGTAGCGGCCCGTACAAAATCGCCGAGTTCGAGCCGGGCCGCTCGATTATCTACGAGCGCGTTGATGACTACTGGGCGCGCGACCTGCCCGTACACAAGGGCCGCCACAACTTCGACCGCATCCGCTACGAGTACTACCGCGACCAGACTGTGGCCATCGAAGCCTTTAAGACGGGGGGGTACGACTATCGCCTGTTGAGCAATTCC
>JAJEEZ010000023.1:0-2685 GCA_022820705.1 Candidatus Latescibacterota bacterium
GGTGGCGATGTACAAGGCGACGCAGAACGCCAAGCGCGGGCACTTCCCGCTTCTGCGGCGGTGGTTGGCGTGGGCTTGGGTGACGAGCGCGGTGTTTATCGCCGTGCAAGTGCCGGCGCTGGTGCAGCTACTCGACCGCCACCAGGCGCTGGGGGTGAGTGTCTATGGCATTGCGTTCGCGCTGGTCGTGGTTCACGCGCTGCACGTGGTGGGCGGGATGGTGCCGTTGTCGATGCTGGCGTGGAAGGCACGCATGGAGCGGCTCGATAGCGAGCATTTGTTCTCCGTGCGGGCCTGCGCCGCGTATTGGCATTTCCTCGAAGCGGTGTGGATCGCGCTGTTGGGTGCGTTTTTTGTGTGGGGGTGAAGGACGTGAGGGAAAGTTTCGTGCCAGTGCCTTTTCGGCATCGCTATCCTGTTGGCTCGCTCACGGATGCCAGAAGCTCAAAGTCCGTATCCGCGGATTCGAGCGCGGCCCCGTGGCGGCGGGCGCAGGCGGCAATGATTATATCAGTGGCCGGTGCGGTAACGCCTTGGGCTCGCGCTCGCCGCGCCAAGTCGCAGGCCGTCTGCCAGACCTCTTCGTCGATGGGAAGCTCGGGGAGGGTGCGGGCAAAATCCCGCAGAACCTTCTGTTCTTGTTGCCCGGAGGCACCATTCCACAGTTCGAGCTGCACCAGTGGGCACCAACAGGCTTGTCCCGTGGTCAGCGCCGCTTCGACGCGAGCGCGAACCGTGGGGTCGCCGCCCGGACGGAGCATGTGTATCCAAGACGAGGTATCGACGAGGATCAACGGCTCAGCCTTGCCGCCGCGCGGCCTGAAGCTCTTGCGGTGTAATCAGATCCGGGCAAGTGCCAGCGTATTGGACGAGTTCCGCCATGCGCATGCGGCGGTTGAAATCCGCGACGGCTCCGACAATGGCCTCGCGTTTGGTCTTCGCTTGCGTGAACCTGATGGCATCCTCAAGCTCATTTTCAGGAATATCAACAGTAGTTTTCATACTTCTAAAATAGCCATCTATAGAAGCCTAATCAAGCATAATTATATTCTTTATCGTGCCGCCTAATAGGCCACGGCCACGATGCGTCGCACGCTGCGGTCGCCAGCGTCGCCAGCGATGTGTAGCTCGGCTATGTAGAGGCCGGGTGGTACGCGCTGGCCGTGTTGGTCGCGGCCATCCCAGTGCCATGCGATGTGCCCGGCTTGGCCGTCCCGCTCTTGGGCAAAAAGCAGTCGGCCGGACAAATCGTAGAGCCGCAGGTGCAAAGGGCGAGCGGTGAGCACGTTGATGAGGTCGAAGGAAACGAGGAGTTCTTCGTTTATGCCGTCGCCGTTGGGCGTAATGAGTGCGGGACTGAACGAGAGGCCGGCAAAGAGCTGATCGGCTACAGGCAGGCGCACGACGTTGGAACTGCTCTCGACTTGAGGTGTGGCGTCTCCTGGGTCAACGAGTTGCCGTATCTGCGCCTTTTGGCTGTCTTCGAGAAAGGCATCAAAGCGGGTTGATTGTACATAGACCGGCGCAGTGAAGCGCAGTTCGACGAGTTGGCGGCTGCGGATGCGGCGCGAGAAGGTGGCGCGAAAGCCTTGGGCAAGGGTATCGATGACCACCTCGGCAGGCTCGCCATCGACAAATGCAGCGTCAAAGTGGGGAACTGTGGTGGCTTCAATGGCGATTTGGTCGAAGCCATCTTGGGTCGTCTCGGGCCGCAGGAAGTAGGAAAACAGGGTCTCTTGGCCAGGCACAACCTGGAGGGGGAACACCTCGCCGACGACTCTGGAGGCCAATGGGGCGCTGAAGTTGACGGCTAGCCAGTCGAAGTGAGGAGCCTGCGTCGAACTGTTAGACACCAAGCGCACATCGAGTTCCATAAAGCGGCGTGGGGAAGGTGACTGGAAGGCCGCGCCCGACGCGCTATAGATATTGCTATAGGGGCTCCAGTCCGCCCCAGGAATGCGCGAGGTGTCGATTTTGCCCTTGAAACTGGGGATCAGTTTGTCGTAGCGCTTCTGGGTTACTTCCTTGCCATTTTTGTCGTGAAAAGTGTATTGCTCTACGACCTCGTTGCCCGTGCGCGAGCGGATTTCGATGTGGGTGCCCAAAGGGGTCTGGGCCTGCCACTCAATCGAGTTGAGATTCTTGCCGCTTTCTAGGTCGATGAGCGGCGAGTGGAGACGGACCGAGAGGGGGTAGCCCTCGCCGTACACTTGGATTTCTTCGGCCGAGCCGTTGGCATAGCAGCCCCAGCGCGAGGAGGCGTCGGGCGCGGTTGCCGCGCAGGTGGCGTCCCAGATGAGCCAGGCGATGCGGACGTAGCGGGCTGGCAGAGTGGGGAACTGGTGGTCGGCTAGCCCAGCTCTGTGGTTTTCGCTGTTGGGGTATCCGGCAAAGTGCCGCGTCCAGATGCGAGTGCCGTCGGGGGCGATGGTGCCGTCCGAGGTGAGGACTTCGTAGTTTTTGTAGCTGAAGGAACGCGGACCGCTGGCTCCGGCCCGGGTGCGCAAAAGGTGTTCGCCAAAGCCGCCGCGGATGGCTATGCCGGTAATCAGGCGCACGAAGTCCACCGGATAGACGGCTCCTAAGTCGATGGTGATGTGGCTCCAAGTGTTGTAGGTGTTGCGCGGCTCGCGCCCGTTGCGCCAGCGATCAAAAATTGAGCCATCGACTAGGTTGAGCGCATTG
>JAJEEZ010000006.1:0-11743 GCA_022820705.1 Candidatus Latescibacterota bacterium
GGCGCTTCAACGCGCTCGGCGTGGGCACCAAGCGCCTCGGCCACCTGCGCGTAGTGGCCGCCGAGTTGGTTGCTCTGATAATGCTCAGTGGCGTAGGGCATGTGCTGGTCGTAGTGCGTCATCACACCATTGTTGAGCACCACTGTCAGAATGGGAATCTCGGCGCGCACCGCAGTCTCAATGTCGAGGCCCGCCATGCCAAACGCCGCGTCGCCCATGACGTTGATGACCTGCTTGTCCGGCGCGGCTAGCTTGGCCCCCAAGGCCAAACCCAAGCCGTAGCCGAGCTGGGTCGATTTGCCCCAGCCGATGTATCCTCTGGGGACCTGGGGCCGCCAGAACGGCACGAGTTGATCGCGGGGATAGCCCGAGTCGTGGGTGATGATGGTGTTGGGCACCTCCACGGCGCGGGCGAGCTCGGCAAATACCCGGTAGGGATTTATCGGCACCTCGTCCGAGCGGAATCGCGGGGCCCACGCGGCGTTGAACTCAGCGCGGATGGCCGCGATCTCGGCTGCAACTCCGCCGTCTCCTCGCCCGTCGGCTCCAAGCTGCCGCCGGACTTCCTCGATGATCTGCTCCAGCACGATCCGCGCATCGCCGACGGCCCCCAGATCGATCCGGTAGTCCTTGTTGAGATCCTCCGCGCAGTTGGTCACCTGCGCCAAGACGGCGCGGGCGGGCATGGGCGCATTGAAGACCGAAATGGTAAAGCTGGTGCCCACGCCCAACACGAAATCGGTCTTTTGCAAGAAGCGATCGACCATCAGCGTACCAGTGTGGCCGCCAGTGCCCAGTGCGAGCGCATGGTTTTCGGGAAACGCGCTCTTGCCGGCCAAAGTGGTCATAACAGGCACGTTGAGCAACTCGGCGAGGGCCACGAGCTGGTCTGTGGCTTCGGCCCACATCACGCCGTGCCCAGCGTTGATGATCGGGCATTCGGCCTTGACCAGCGCGGCCACCAAGTCGCGCACCGCGTCCGAATCAGCCGCAGATTTGCAAGCCTTGACCGGCTGGTAGTCGAGGTCGCCGGAAAATTCAGCAGCGCCTAAATCGCTGGGGATTTCCACCAGCACCGGCCCGGCCCGACCGTGGACGAGTTGGCTAAAGGCGCGGCGCATCAGTTCGGGGATGCGCTCGACTTGGTTGACGTTCGCGGCCCATTTGGTGATACCGCGATAGTTGGCCACCGCGTCGAAGTTGGGCGGCACTTGCGTGCGGGCCGTGGACACGCCGCCGGGCAAAAGCAGCAAGGGGATAGCATCGGCGTAAGCTTGGGCCACGCCGCCGAGCGCGTTTTCAGCGCCCGGCCCGGTCTGCATAGTGAAAACGCCAAAGGGGCGGCCATTGGTCGTGCGGCTAAAGCCGTCGGCCATGTTGACGCCCGTCCGCTCTTGGCGACAGATAATGGGCCGGATCCCAGCGCGTGCTGCCTCGTCAATCAGCGACTGGGCGGGGAAAGCCGACAGCCACTCGACGCCTTCGGCCTTGAGGATGTGGGCAATGGCTTGGTTGCCGTTCATGGACATGGCGTCCCTTTCCGGGTTTTGTGGTTGGATCAGGGATTTGGTAAGGACATGATTACAGAGATTTGGTTAAGGACAACCTCTGTGGTCCCTATGGAGATTTGGTAGGGGCAACCCTCGTGGTTGCCCACCCGCAATTTGCATAGAACGTTGGACAGGGACGCAGCAGCGTCAAGCAGATTCTTATCCTGCGCGCCGCCCGCGCCCGATGCTCCACCAGACGACCAAGGCCTCCACAGTGTGGCCACTGATTAAGGCCCCCACGGCTTGAGTCGCCCCGTGGAGCTCGAAATTGGCCAGCAGGGCTAGCATCAGCAAGACAGTCACCACGCGAGATGGAGCACTTGGCGCCATAGCTTGAGTGCGGTGCTGGAGCAGACCGATGCCGTGGAAGTAACTGCGCAGGCTGACGACAAAGGGAAAACCCGTAAACAGGAGCAGCGGCGTCTTGCAGTGGGCGATCAACTCAGGGCCAATGCCGATCCAAGTGCCGAGTATGTAATCGACCGCCGGCGTCCAAAACAGCAGCACCATCCACGCACAGGAAAACAGACAACAGCCCCAGCAGAAGCGGCGGATCTTGGCCAAATCCCCTTCTTGGCGGAAGGCCGTCGGCAGATTGCGCAGTTCGTTGAGCCAGCCATAGGGAATGTGGCCGAGCGCATAGACGACGGTCAGCACGGCCAGTGCTTCGGTGCCGTCGGCACTGCGGGCGACGAACACGTTGATCAGCGGCCGAGTGCCAGCCTGCACCGCCATGATCAGCGCCAAAGGCCAAAAGAAGTGCAGGACGTAGAAATAGGTCAGAAGCGGCATGTTGCCCGGATCTGGCCAGCGCACCAAGCGCCAGCGCCCCCACGAGACCACGCCAAGCTCGGCGAGAGCACCCGTGTACGTGGCGAGGACCGGCAGTAAGATGGGATTCTGGCGGACGAAGCCAAGCGGCAGCAGCACAAAGACCGCGAGGATGCTGAGCCCGATCCCCGTGGTAGTAGCGTAAGCGGGGATGTCGGTGCGGCGGATGCGGATGAGTTCGCCGCTGTAAAAGCGCGTCATCCCGTGCAGCACGGGGAAGGGAACCAGCCACAGCAGGGCCAAGCGCACCGCCTCGCCGAGCGCCGGATCGACCCCGTGCAGGTCGTTGATGATCCAAGTCCCTAGCGGCGTCAGCGCCAAGCTGGCCAAGACGCCAGCCAATAGCAGCCCAGCGGCGAGCACAAAACGGAAGCAGACGCGGCAGCCTTGGGTGTGCTCGACGAGGACCAAGCCGAGCTGCCGCACCTGAGACAGGGTGCCAGCGAGGAATAGCGCCAAGCCAAAGGCCAAGCCAAACGCGGCCAACGTCTCGACCGCCCGCGGCATCCGCGCCATGCCGCCGTTGAGGAACTGGCCGCTGAGCTCTTGCACCAGCGCCGTCACCACCAACGGCAACATGAAGCGCGTTAGCTGGGCATAGCTCATGCCCGGACGATCTGTCCGGCGCGGCTGTCGGCTATTTCTCCTCGTTCAACGGCGATTCGTCCATTGACAATTACGCAGTCGATGCCCTGCGGATAGCGGTAGGGGTCGGCAAAGTCGGCACACTCGCCGATGGCTGCGGGGTCGAAGACCACGAGGTCGGCCCAGTAGCCTTCGCGCAACAGGCCGCGCGCGCGCAAGCGGAAGCGGGCTGCGGCATGGCCAGTCAGCTTGTGGATGGCCTCTTCCCAGCGCAGCGCGCCTTGCTCGCGGACGAAGTGGCGCAAGAAGTAGGGGAAGGCCCCGTAGGAGCGGGGGTGGTGCTTGCCCTCGGCCAAGGTGCCTTCGGGCACCAGCGAGAAGCCGTCGGAGATGACGCCGCCAGTGGAGTGGCGGGCGATGTTGAGGAAGTCCTCCTCAGACACGTCCTCGGCCAGCATCCACGGCCGCGCGCGCTCTTCGACTAGGATGTCGCAGACCGCGTCGTGAGGGGTTTGGCCGCGTCGCCGACCAATCTCGGCAAAGCTCAGGCCGACTAGATCGGCATTTTGCTCGGCACTCCCCAACCAGATCTTGTCCCAGTCCCCATCACGCGCCAAGTTGCGCTTGCGACTGCCGCCGCTCTCGGCCCCGTACTGCACGGTATCCTGTTCGATCTTGGCGCGGGTCTCCGGGTCTTGTAATCTCCTCAGCAGTTCCTCGTCACCACCAGCCAAAGCCCAAGGGGGCAACAGCGACTTGAGGGTGGTGCTGCCAATCGTATAGGGAATGGCGTCGCAGCTAATGTCGCAGCCCTCGCGGCGCTTCTGGTCAATCGTGGCGAGCAGGTCGCGGGTCGCGCCAATCATCGGCGCACCGGGCTGCATGTGCGAGACATGGGCTGCAACCGAGGCTTGCTCGCCGACGGCAATGACCTCGCCGACGGCTTGGGCAATCGACTCGGTCTGGTTGCGGATGTGCGAGGTGTAGATGCCGCCGAACTCAGCGACGACCTTCCCCAACTCGACGAGTTCTTCCAGCGCCGCATACGGGCCGGGCGCGTACGCCAAGCCCGACGACAGCCCCATTGCGCCGTCTTCCATTGCGCGGGCAACGAGCGCCCTCATCTGCTCCATTTCCGCCGCAGTCGGCGAGCGGTCGTCGTAGCCCATGGCGGCGACGCGCACGTTGCCGTGGCCGACCAAAGTCGCGGTATTCGTGCCCAGTCCATTGGCTTCGAGCCGCTGGAAATAGTCGCCGAAATGAGTCCAATCGCACGCCAAGCCACGGGTCATCGCCGGATCGAGCGGGCCGTAGTACGGCTCGTAGTCGCGGGTGGGCGCGGCCGAGACACCGCAGTTGCCCATGACTTGGGTCGTAATGCCCTGCGTTAGGGAACTGAGTGCGCGACCGTCGAGGGCAATGGTCAGGTCCGAATGCGTGTGGATGTCGATAAAGCCGGGACAGGCGATGCGGCCCTCGGCGTCGATAGTGCGACTCGCTTCGGCCTCAGCAAGGTCGCCGATGGCCACGATGCGGCCCTGCTCAACGGCGATGTCGCCGCGGAAAGCCGGCTGGCCGCTGCCGTCGAGGAGCTGGGCGTTGCGGATTAATAGGTCGTACATGGTTTTTTCCTGGGGTTAATAGAACGCGGCATGACCGCATTGGGCTTGGCTGGAGGTAGTATAGGCGGGTTGGCGGCTTCGCTCAAGTTGGTTGACCCTCCCGACGCTCGTTGATACGTTTTGGCGACCACCGCCAAAAGGAGAAGCTCTTGACGCGCCCCGCTTTCTCGCTAATTTTCGCTCTGGTCTGCGCCGCTTGTAGCGGCGAAGGTAGCCTGCAACGCGTGCCGCGCGAGCGCACCTTGATCACCGACTGCGTCGATCAGGGCACGTGCAGCGGCCAATTCCAAGACTACGACGCCTTTAACCCCTACCTGCCCGGCAAGGTCTCGCGCACAGGGTACAACTTCCTCTACGAGCCGCTCTACTTTTACAACGCCTATCGCGACGAGATCATCCCCTGGATCGCCACCGGGCACGAGTACCACGCAGACTATACCGAAGTCACCATAAAAATTCGGCCCGAAGTCGAGTGGAGCGACGGGCAGCCGTGGACGGCGCACGACGTGGTCTTTACGATCAACATGCTCCGCGACCACGCGCCGGAACTGACCTTTGCAGTCGATATGCAGACCTGGGTAAAAACGGCCGTGGCCAGCGACAGCCTAACGGCGCACATTGGATTGACAGCCCCCAACCCGCGCTTCGTCTTCACATATTTCACCCACAACTTCGACAATGGCGTGCCGATTGTGCCCCGGCACATCTGGGAGGGCCAAGACCCCAAGACCTTCGCCAACTTCGATCTAGCGCAAGGCTGGCCCGTAGTAAGCGGTCCGTACCGATTGGCGCACTCCGTGCCGGAGCAGCGAATCTGGGATCGGCGCGACGGCTGGTGGGCCGCCAAGATCGGCTTCCGCCAGCCGCCGCAAGTCGAGCGGCTGATCTACCTGCCCTACATGGAGGAGGCCAAACAGGTCCAAAACCTCGCTACCAATGCCATGGACCTGTGCGCCGACATGCTGCCGCCCAACATCCGCACGATTCTAGAGCAAAACCCCAATGCTACTACCTGGAGTGGCCAAGAGCCGCCCTATGGCTATCTCGACTGGTGGCCCCTTTCGCTGGGCTTCAATGCCCAAGAGCCACCCTACGACGAGCCGGCCTTCCGCTGGGCCGTAAACCACGCCATCAACCGCGAGCAGCTAGTGGAAGTCGGCTGGCAGGGGGCGGGGGAACCAACCCTATTGCCGTTCCCCGACTTCCCGCGTCTCAGGCACTACACGGCCCAAGTCCAAGACTTGCTGGAACAATATCCGGTGGGGCTGTTCGACCCGGCCCGCAGCGCGGCCCTGATGCAGGAGTCAGGATGGCAGCGGGACGCCGAGGGCATCTGGACGCGAGACGGGGCGCAGGCTAAGATACTGCTCGACATCAGCCAAACTTTCCAAGACATCGCGCCGATCTTAGTCGAGCAGTTGCAGCGGGCTGGCTTTGCAGCCAACATGCGCATGACCTCGGACAACTACACGCGGATGACCACGGGCGCGGCCAAAACTTATATATTTGGCAATGGAGGCTCGGTGCGCGATCCGTACTTTACACTGCGGCTCTACCACAGCCGCTTCGTCCAGCCCACAGACACGGCGACGCCGAACTTCTGGCGCTGGAAAAACCCCGAATATGACGCACTCGTCGATCAGATGGGACAGACCGCACCCGACGATCCGCGCTTGGTGGGCCTGTTCAGAGAGGCGCTGGAGATTTGGCTGCGCGAGTTGCCAGCCGTACCCTTGTTGCAATTTTACCACCGCTTGCCACACAACCAAACCTACTGGCGCAACTGGCCCTCGGCGGACAATCCGTATATCAATACAGCCTACTGGCACCGGACGTGGCTTTTAGTATTGTTGCACCTACAACCAACGCGAGGCTAAAGGTTTGCTCGCGCTCAATCGGCGCGGCCCTTTCACTCTAAACCGAGGCGAGGTCTAACATGAAATGCAGTATTTACATATTGCTCAGCGCGTGGCTGCTCAGCGGCTGCGGCGACACCCCCTCCGACCAACAGCCATCGGACGCGGCCGACCAGCCCGAGGACACCGAGGTCGAAGAACCAGCGCTCAGACAAGTCCCGCGCAACCGCACCTTGATTATGGATTGCGCCGAAAGCGGCACCTGCGCCGGGCAGATCAAAGACTACAATACCTTCAACCCCTATCGACCGGAATCCACCTCGCGCACTGGGTACAATTTCGTTTTCGAGCCACTGTACTTTTACAATGCCTTTAAGGGCAAGCTGATTCCCTGGATCGCCACAGACCACCGCTTCAACGACGCCTATACCGAAGTGGAAATCACCATTCGCCGAGGGGTCCAGTGGAGCGACGGCATGCCGTGGACGGCGCACGACTTGGTCTTTACGATCAACATGCTCAAGGACAACGCACCTTTGTTGTCCTATTCAACCGACATGAAAAACTGGGTCCAAGAAGCCGTGGTCGTCGATAGCCTGACGGCGCGCATAGCCCTGACTGCGCCCAACCCGCGCTTTGTTTTTTCGTATTTCACCCACAACTTCGGCAATGGGGTGCCGATTGTGCCCAAGCACGTGTGGGAAGGGCAGTCGCCAGACACCTTTGAAAACTTCGATCCGCAAAAAGGCTGGCCCGTGTTTTCCGGGCCGTACAAGCTAGTGCTCTCCACGCCGCAACAGCGCATCTGGGACCTGCGGCCAGACTGGTGGGCCGCGGCCACCGGCTTCCAATCCCTGCCCAAAGTCGAGCGCATCATCTACCTGCCTTACATGGAGGAGGCCAAGCGCGTCCAAAACCTGATTACCAACCACATTGACACCAGCCTCGACCTGCGCCCGCCCAACATCCTGACCGTACTCGACAAAAATCCCCGGGTGACGACTTGGGCCGGGCGCCTGCCGCCGTACGGCTACGTCGATTTCTGGCCCATTTCCCTCGGCTTCAACAACCTTGAAGCCCCCTTTGCGAATGTCGATGTGCGGCGGGCGATCAACTATGCCATCAACCGGCAGCAATTAGTGGAAGTGGGCTGGCAGGGAGCCGGAATTTCAACGCTCCTGCCCTTGCCCGACTACCCGGCCCTTAGGCCGTATTTCAGCGAGGTCGAGGATTTGTTAGAGGAATACGAAATAGGCGTCTTCGACCTAGACAAGAGCGCGGCCCTGATGCGGAGCATGGGCTGGCAGCGGTCCGCCGATGGCTATTGGACCAAAGACGGCAAGCCGTTTGAAATGCTCATCGACATCTACCCGATCTTCCAAGACATAACGCCGGTCTTGGTCGCCCAGCTAGAGCGAGCAGGTTTTGACGCCGACTTCCGCAATACCCCAGACACATTCACCCGCATATCGCACGGCACAGCACGCTCCTTTATCACCGGGCACGCCGGCGGCGTGCGCGATCCGTATTTTACGCTGCGGCTCTATCACAGCCGCTTCGTGCAGCCAACCGGCCAGCCCGCCGAGTCCGTCTGGCGCTGGCAGAACGAGGAATTCGACCAGATCGTCGATCAGATGGCGGAAGTCGGGCCACGCGATCCGCAGCTAGTGCAATTGTATCGCCAAGCCATGGAAATCTGGCTGGCCGAACTGCCGTCGATCCCACTCTTGCAATGGTATCACCGCATTCCGCACAATCAAACCTACTGGCGCAATTGGCCCTCGGAATACAACCCTTATATCAACAGCGCCTATTGGCACCGGGTGTGGCTATTAGTACTGCTCAATTTGCAGCCGGTGCAAGGGTAACGCACGAGGAGAGTACACATGAAATTGCGCCAATGGATTATCGCAGCCGTTGTGGGACTAGTCGCCCTAAGCTGCGGCGATCGACAAGAAGCACCTGAACAGAAAAAACTCAAGATCGCCGGGATTGTCTTCCAAGAGGACCAGTTCTTCCGCCTAATCCAGTTCGGGATGCAGGACGCGGCTGACAAAGCGGGCGTCGAGCTGCTGATGGCCAATAGTGCGAATAAACCGGACAAGGAGATTCAGCTAGTCAACACCTATATCGCACGCGGTGTTGATGCCATTGTAATCTCGCCGCTGAGCGCCAAAGCCTCGGCTACTGCCCTGCAGCGGGCCAAGGACGCTGGCATTGTAGTGGTGACGTACAATTCAACGGTAGAAGAGGATATCCCCATCGCCTATATCGAGAGCGACCAAGGGGACTTGGGCCGACAAACCGGGCTTGTAGCGCGGCGCTATATCGAAGAGCAGCTAGGCGGGCAAGCCAAAATTGCGACCCTCGCCTTCAAGTCCCAGCTCGCCGAGCAGAGCGACGCGCGCCGCAACGGGTTCGTCGAGGTGGTGGGGCAGTTGCCGGGCGTGGAATTCGTCGCCGAGCAAGATGCCTGGCTGCCGGAGATGGCGCTCAAGAAAGCCGGGGACATTCTCACGGCCCATCCAGAAATCGACATCATCTGGTCGGCCAACGAAGGCGGCACCGTCGGATCGGTGATGGCGGTCAAAAACGCCGGCCGCGAGGGCAAGGTGGTCGTCTTTGGCACCGATGCCAGCCAGCAGCTCGTCGAGTTCATGCTCGCCGATGACGGTATCTTGCAGGCCCTCACCACCCAGACCCCTTTCGAATTGGGCACAAAGGCCATGGAGCTAGCCATCGCGGCGCTCAAGGGGCAAGAGGTCGCGGCCAAGGTAGTGATGGACGGGGTGCTCGTGGCGCGCCAAGACCCAGACGGCGTGCGGGCCTTTGGCTCGCGGCTCGCCGACCTGATCGCCCTCGGCAATCAGTGAGCTCCTTCAAACTAGCAGTCGAAAACCTCGGCAAAGACTACCCAGGAACGGTGGCGCTCGACGAGGTTTCGGTGGGGTTTGCCTCCGGCGAGTTCCACTCGCTAATCGTCAAAAACGTCGCTGGCAAAATCACTCTGGTCAAAATCCTAGCCGGATCGGTCGCCCCAAACAGGGGGCGCATCCTCTGCGATGGAGCACCGGTCGCGCTGCGCTCGCCGCAGGACGCCTTTGACTATGGCATCGCCATGGTCTATCAGGAACTGAGCTTGGTTCCGGGGTTGACCGTAGCCGAGAATATCCTGCTCGGCCGGACGCCGAAGCGGCGCAGACTCATCGACTGGGCGGCAACCTACGCACAGGCCGAGAATGTCCTAGCAAGGCTGGGAGTCGCCATCGACGTCCGGGCGCGCAGCGGCGATCTGGGGGTGGCACAGCAGCAGATCGTCGAAATCGCCAAGGCCATGTCCTTTGACCCGGCCGTGCTCATCCTCGACGAGCCGACCTCGGCACTGGCGACGCACGAGACCGAACAGCTCTTCCGCGTGGTCAAAGGGCTGACGGCAGCGGGCGTGTCAATCATCTACATCTCTCACCGCTTACAGGAATTGCACTCCATCGCCGACCGGGTTACGGTGCTGCGCGACGGGCATCACATCGGCACGGTGGCGATGCGGGATACGAGCATCGCGGAGATCGTGCAAATGATGTTCGGCGAAGTCGCGCAACAGGAGCGACCGGATGATTTGCAGCCGGGCGCGACTCCAGTGCTGGAGGTGCAGGGTTTGTCGCACGGGGACGCCTTCACCGATGTGAGCTTCGAACTCTACGAGGGCGAAATCCTCGGCATTGCCGGGATGCTGGGCGCGGGCCGCACCGAACTACTGCGCGCCCTCTTCGGCGCAGACGCCTGCGACCGCGGGCAGATCGCGGTTCAAGGCCAGCCCGTAGCAGTACCAACTCCCCCCAAAATGAAGGCGCAGGGCTTGGCCTTCACCCCTGAAAACCGCAAGGAAGAAGCCCTGATCCAAGCGCATAGCATCCGCGCCAATATGTGCTTGGCGAGCATGGGCCGGATCGCCCGCCGGGGATATATCACCCGCGTGGGGGAGCAGACCGTAGTAGACGCACTAGTGACCCAACTCGAAATCAAGGTCGCTGACACTGAGGCACCGGTCTCGGCGCTGAGCGGAGGCAATCAGCAAAAGGTGGTGTTGGGCAATTGGCTGGGCAATCGCCCGCGCGTCATCCTCTTCGACGAGCCGACGCGCGGTGTAGATGTGCAGGCCAAGCAGCAAATTTTCGAGGCCATGTGGGATTTGAGCCGCGAGGGCATTGCCTCGCTTTTTGTCTCGACCGAGTTGGAAGAGTTGGTCGAAGTTTGCCACCGGATCTTAATCATGCGCGAGGGACGGATTGAAGGCCAAGTGCGGCCCGGAGAGATCAGCGCTGACGAGTTGGCACTGCGCTGCATGGGGACGGCCCGCAATGCGTGAACGGCTTTTGGCGTGGGTGAAGCGCTCGATTATGGAGATCATTCTCTTCGTCCTCTGCGCGATCTTGGCGTTTGAGGCCGAGGGGTTTTTCTCTGTTGACAATCTGCTCAACGTGCTGCGCAACGTGTCCATGCAGGGTATCATCGCCTTTGGCATGACGATGGTCATCATCTCCGGCGAGATCGACCTGAGCGTGGGGTCGGCGGTGGCTTTTGCCGGTTGCCTAACCGCCTATTTGACGCAGCACTTGGCCGGGGCTGGGCTAGCGGCAGAGTTGGCAGTGCCCGCAGCTATGCTAGCGGCCTTGCTAGTCGGCCTAAGCGTCGGTGCCCTGAGCGGGTTTATCCGCGTGCGCTTCGGGGTGCCGACCTTTATCATCACCTTGGCGTGGATGACGGTCTTGACCGGCTCGGCGCAACTCATCACTGGGGGATTTCCGCTGACGCCTTTTCCCGAGTGGTACAATTTCCTAGGCGGCGGTTATCTCCTCGGAGTGCCCTTTCCAGCGCTGGTCTTCGCGCTGGTCTTTCTGACGACGCATTTCCTGATGGGCTACACCACGCTGGGGCGCTCAATCTACGCAGTGGGTGGCAATGCCGAGGCCGCGCGGCTCAGTGGCATTGAGGTCGGCAAAATCAAGATCACCGTCATGGCGATTGTCGCCTTCTTAGCAGCACTGGCCGGCATCATGCAGTCGGCCGAGATCATGTCCGGTGCGGCGACGACGGCTAGAGGGTGGGAATTGGACGTGATCGCCGCGGTCATCATCGGCGGCACCAGCTTGATGGGCGGCGAGGGTCAGATACGCGGCACCCTGATCGGCGTGGTATTCTTGGGCATCTTGGTCAACGGCATGACACTGATGAACATCAGCGAGTACTGGCAACTCGTGGTGCGGGGGGCGTTGATCTTGAGTGCCGTGCTGATTAACCG
>JAJEEZ010000585.1:0-3123 GCA_022820705.1 Candidatus Latescibacterota bacterium
AGAATTATAACCGAGTTGATGGGTTCCGGCAATGACCTTCCCGCAGGCTAGGAGCCGAGGTCTCTCTGGCCCCTAGCCTGCGATGGCATAGTTTATGCTACAATAATGTACGACGCATTCTCGACACTTGGCTTTAATGACGCCCTCTTAGGGCGTGTGACACTGTATTTTTGGTCGATTTTCCGTTTTAACCACGAACATGTGGCCTTTTGATATTTACAAAAATGTTGTTTTTACCCATACTAATGACAAAAATGTCGTAAAAATAGGATAATTCACATGTCCACCTTACCGACCGCCAGTGCCCAACAACAAATCTCCATCCTACACGAAATCGGGCAAATACTAGGCTCGACGACCAAGTTTGAGGAGGCGCTCAACGTCATTCTCAAGCTCATGTGCGACCAACTCGACATGAGTTTGGGGACGGTCAGCCTTTTGAGCCAAGAAGCCTCCGAAGTCTCTATCGACGTAGCCTATGGACTCTCGCAATCGGAAATCAAGCGCGGCCGCTACGACGTCGGGGAAGGCATCACCGGCAAGGTCGTAGAATCGGGCAAGCCCGTGATCGTGCCGCGCATCAGCAGCGAGCCGCTTTTTCTCAACCGCACCGGTGCGCGCGGCAGTTCGGCCAAGAACCAGACCTCGTTCATTTGCGTGCCCATCCTCCAGCAGCAGCAGGTAGTAGGAACCATTAGCGTTGATATTCCCTACAAAGACAACGAAAGCCTGCAAGATATCGTGCGCCTGCTATCCATCATATCCGTCATGATTGGCCAATCGGTCGCCGCCCGCCAACGCGCCCGCGTCGAACAAACCCTACTTCTCGACGAAAACTTGCGCCTGCAAAACGAGCTCCGCGAGCGCTTCCATCCCGCCAACCTCATCGGCAACTCCCGCCCCATGCAGGAGGTTTGCCAGCTCATCGGCCAAGTGGCTCCCAGCGACGCCACGGTCCTGTTGCGCGGCACCAGCGGCACCGGGAAGGAGCTGGCCGCAGATGCCATACATTACAACAGCTTACGCGCCGACAAACCCTTTGTCAAAGTACACGTCGCCGCCCTGCCAGAAACCTTGGTCGAATCCGAACTATTCGGCCACGAGCGCGGCGCTTACACCGGGGCCTCGACGAGCAAAGCCGGCCGGTTTGAACGAGCGCGCGGCGGGACGATTTTCCTCGACGAAATCGGCGAACTCAGCCTAGGCGCACAGGTCAAACTGCTCCGCGTGCTGCAAAACCGCGAAGTCGAGCGCCTTGGTGGCCGCGGCCCTGTGCCGATAGATGTTCGCGTCGTTGCGGCGACCCACATAGATCTGGAAAAAGCCATCGCCGAGGGGACTTTCCGCGAGGATCTCTTCTACCGACTCAACGTCTTTCCCATCTTCATTCCGCCCTTGCGCGAGCGCAAATCCGACATTCTGCAACTCGCCGACCACTTCCTCGAAAAATACTCTCGCCAGCTCGGCGTGGAGATGCACCGCATTTCCACGCCCGCCATTGACATGATGATGAGCTACCATTGGCCGGGCAACGTGCGCGAGTTGGAAAACTGTATTGAACGGGCGATCATCCTCAGCAACGACGGCGTCATCCACGGCCACCACCTGCCCCCCTCCCTGCAAACGGCTGACGCCACCGGAACGCCGGTCACCGGCTCCTTTAATACGATGATGCAGGCTTATGAACGAGAAATCATCATCGAGGCCCTCAAAAACGCCCGCGGCAATATGGCCAAGGCCGCCCGCACCCTCGGTACTACGACCCGCATTTTCTCTTATCGGATTCAAAAACTAGACATCTGCCCGAAAAATTACAAAAAATGAACAATAAAAATGACGAAATTGTTGTTTTCTGATACTGTTTCAATTTTGTCGTTATGCTCGTCTCGTTTTTCTCTTTATTGTTATTTTTTCTAACTCCCTAATTTACAATAAGCTACAATTCTGAAGTATCTGTGCCCAATCCGCTTGGCACGTTTCTTGCCTTGTAACAATCCGACGTTCGCAGCCAAGAGGCGTCGATTAGATGCCTCCTCATACCTTACAAGGGAAGGGATTGCCCATGTCTGTTTTTCGCAACCGTCCTTCGCTCTTATGGATCAGTGCCGGGGTCCTCGGAGCGACTACACAGGCTTCAGCCGGGGATTTTACAACCGTAGAAGCCTTCCAAGCCATGCCCTTGGCCTATCCCAAATTCATGGTAGATAACCTGTGGATTCTCATCGCCGCAGCGTTGGTTTTTATCATGCACTTGGGCTTTGCCACGCTCGAATCCGGCCTGACCCGGCAGAAGAACACGGTCAACATCCTCTTCAAGAACCTCTTTATCATCTCGGCCGGTATTCTCACCTATGCCTTGTGTGGCTTCAACATCATGTATCCGGGCGATGATTGGCTCATCGCCGATGTGTTGGCCCTCAAGGGCTGGATCGGCTTTGACGACGATGTGGCCAACCTGACCAATCAGTACGCAGATTACACCTATTGGTCAGACTTCATCTTCCAAGCCATGTTCGCCGCCACCGCCGCCACCATCGTCTCCGGTGCCGTCGCCGAGCGCATTAAGCTGTCGGGTTTCATGCTTTACGCCGTGATCTTGGTGGCCTTTGGCTACACCATCGCCGGCTCTTGGAAGTGGGGTGCCGGCTGGCTCGACGACCTCGGTTTCTACGACTTCGCTGGCTCGTCGGTCGTACACGCCTTTGGCGGCTTCTCAGCTCTCGCTGCGGTTTTGGTGCTGGGGGCGCGCAAGGGCAAGTACCACAACGGAGAAATCAGGCCCATCCTCGGGCACAGCATGCCGCTATCGACGATCGGCGTCTTCCTGCTGTGGCTCGGCTGGTTCGGCTTCAACGGCGGCTCGGTGCTCAGCGCCGACCCCGCGGCTGTGTCGCTGGTCTTCGTCACCACGACCCTCGCCGCGGCGGCTGGTTGCATGGCCTCGATTTTCACCTCATATATCTACCTCAAAAAGCCCGACATCACCATGGCGCTCAACGGCATTCTCGCCGGCCTAGTGGGCATCACGGCTGGGGCCGATGTGGTCACGTGGGCTGGAGCCATCTGGATTGGCTTGATCGCCGGAATCATCGTCGTTTTCTCTATTGTCTTTATCGACCGCAT
>JAJEEZ010000114.1:0-11655 GCA_022820705.1 Candidatus Latescibacterota bacterium
GGGAGGCAGAGGATCGGAGGTGCTGGAGTGTAGCGGAAAGGATACAGGGATGGGACGTTGGGGACATAAGGCTGTGCAACATCGATGTTACGCGGCGACATATAATAGTCCCTCTTTTTTGCTTAGTCCGAAGGAACCTGACCAAACAGAGTTCGTGCCGCTAGGACAGCTCCAATCTAGGAAGTCGATGACAGGGGCGAGGATTGCACTGCACGGGCACTCCGACAAGTGTTGATATATTTTTTAAATAGACATTTTAAGTAATATCTCTTTATAAATTTATTTTTATATTGACATAAGTCTCAGAGCAGCGTATTTTATAATTCACATCGCCCCTGATGAGAGAAACTCTTACAAACTTCAAGGAGCCTCGCCATGCAAATCCAAATCGATCCTGAGCGCCTTCACAGCCTACGCCAGAAGAAAGGATT
This sequence comes from Candidatus Latescibacterota bacterium, assembly GCA_022820705.1. Lineage (GTDB taxonomy): Bacteria > Latescibacterota > UBA2968 > UBA8231 > UBA8231. Next base: position 432 of record JAJEEZ010000114.1, read on the forward strand.
GTCCCGCCCCCAGCTTGCAAAGCAATCTGGAATCACTGAGCGGACCATCCAGCGCCTAGAGAAAGAACCGCAGCCATCCCAAAAGAAAACTCTGAACCGCCTAGCCAAGGCACTCCGCGTCGAACCGGAGGTGCTTACTGGCGAGTTGCCGCTTCCCGAGTCTGATAAGGCACCCGAGCCCGAGCGCGTCCAAATCGGCGCACAGGTCGCACCAAAGGTCCGACTCGCCTACGACCTCATCAAACGCCGGTATGGCGTCAGTGCTACCGAGATCATCAACATGGCACCGCTCTTCTTTGCGCTTCTGGCTGAGGGAAGTCTCGCTTGGCGACGCGAGAAATTGAAAGAGTTAAGAGAAGGTATTGATCGTTTAGAGCAGATCGACGGGTTCTGGCGTGGCAAAAGCTCCGATTTTGACGTGACATTGACATCCATGCCCGAGGCTATCGAGGTAGAAGAAAGTTCCATTGCCAAGGCCGATCTGTTCGGCGAGCATCTGTTAGACAACTTAAACTATTATGAACTCGACCCCTCCACAGACAACCCATTTGTAAGCTATCTGCGCAAGTTGGGCATAACCGGCGTCGTTGATGTGGACAGCAACGATCTCATGTTTGGATCGCCGTTAAAGTTCCCCGACTACGACCTCTGCCCCGACGAGCTCGACAGCATAGCCAACGGTTCCACCAACGCCAAGAGGGCTCTTACAACTGGCTATGCGCGGCTCTCCGAGATTCCCGAGGAATTGATGGCGAAAGACGCCGGGGAGGAACGTGCGAAGTGGCTCGCAGAAAGGCTGCCGGACACCTTCAAGGAGAAAAAGCTAGAGGAACTAGCGGAAATCCAGAAGAAGGAAATAGAGGACATGATCACAGAAAGCAAGAAGGACCCAAAAGACGATTCCAAGAAGCTCATAAAACCAGATGAACTGTCACGAAAACAACATGAGCAGCGAGAGGAGTTGTTCCGCTCAAACAGGTACGCAGAGGAGATTGCCCGCAGCACCTCCTTAGACCCAGAAGGCGACTTAAAGGACCCAGAAGAGACGGAATCTCAAGAGACCAATTCCAACACTGAAAAAGGAGGCGACGACCAATGATCGACATCAGTTATACTCACCACGCCGAGACGCGAATGCAGCAGCGAGCCATCCGCGAAAGGGATATTCCGCTCATTATCGAGTTAGGAACGCAGGTTGACGACGAGACTTGGCTTATGTGTAACCGGGATGTCGCCCGCGAGATCGCTATCCGCAAACGGGAGATACAAGTGCTGGAACGCCTTGCGAATTGCAAGGTAGTGATGCTCGGCGAGCATGTCATCACCGCCTATCCCTCACGGCCAGCGGATCAGAAACGCACACTACGCCGCGGACGCCAGAAGGGATTGGCGAGATGACGACGGAGAGAAAAATCACCTACGATAGTACTGTTGGGTACTTGCACGGCGGCTGGTTTCCCCATGCCTAGCCATCCTTTCACCCTAAACAAGTAAGGAGGTATTCCATGATTCGCGCTGTCATCTTCCTCACCCTATTCGCCTTGCTGTCCGCTTGTGGCCAGTCCATCCCTGTACAGCCCGATGTCTCTACAGCCAAGGTCGCCTCGGATCAGCCCGGCGGCAGCTTAGTCGGGACGTGGCTACAAGTCGAGAGATGGGAGGCTACAGAAAGATGGGGGGCTACAGTAGTGGTCGACTCACTTATCATAACGCTCCGCGATGGAGTCGCCGACGAGCTCAACTATGAAAGAAAATCAATCTTACTGGAGGGATGGAGCGAGTCTGAGCCCGTCTGCATAGAAACTTGGGATCTCGGCATAGACGACTATGTTGCCTGCTTGATGGAGACTGCTCCTACGAAGACACCCCTTATTAGTTTTTGGGGTTCTTGGGGTCGCATCCGTATCCAATCAGACAATGGACGGGGGCATATCCACTATGACCGATGGGTGGAAGGACAGGAGGAAGAGGATGGCACAAGGACTCTAATACAACCGCCCGGCATCACCTATGACCGCCGACTCATCGTGTGGGATGACCAGCTAATCCTTCTTAAGGACATACTTGGGGAGGACGGACAGTTGATCCGTTCCACTAGGTGAGTCTCCTCTCTTGGTATATGCCACACAATTGGCCTCGGGGCCTGACCTCGGCTCTCGTCGCCTCGCTCCTACCGCGTAAGATACAGTAGGCCGAGTTATCGGATAAAGTGAAGATCAAAAAGTGAACCTTCGGAGGGACGATGGATAATACGAAAGCGATGCTAAGACAGTATTCAAGCATACGAGTACAACTGAAGTCTGTAGGCTTGCTCGTTAGCGAAATAAAGCGGTTGAGCGATGAGGTAATCGCCAAAATTGTAGATAAAGCAGGAAAACTTACGGTTGATGAGTTTCTCATCGGGAAACCTGATTTCAGTAGCTCATATCCTGACGAGTATGAGGATTTATGTCTCATTGGGAAAAAAGTAGGACAGGGTATGTCTGAATTGCGATCCTCGTTAGACTATTTGGTTCGATTCTTAGTTTATGCGAATGGAAAAAATCCGCATAAAGATTCAAAATTTCCTGTCATAGAGGATAATATAGAAAAGTTGTCAGAAGAATATAAAAAAGAGAAGAGAGATAGAACCTATTCATCTTCTGCTCAAAAGGAGAGGGAGAAGAATAAGTACCTACGTGAGGAGAGACAAAAGGAGAAGTGTTTACGTAAAAAGAAGGAGACAGATACGTTTTTAGGTGAGGAGTATCTTTGTGGTCTAACACGCGATCAGAAGCTCAGCATCCTTGAGATGCAACCTGCTTATGCTGATCACCCGCAAGCGGCGATGCTTTCTGCTGTGCATTATTATCGGAATATCTATATGCACAACGCTGTTCCAGAGATAGAGCCATATATTGTCAAGAGCTATCCTGATGGGATGTCGAAAGAGGAAATAGCGGCAATACAAGTTAAAAATGCAAACATATCGCTTGGATTTGCTGTTTCCTCAGAGTATTTGTCTAAGCTAGAGAAGATGATGGAACGATCTGATTTATATGGTTCACCAGATAAGCTATTATTTAGATTCAAAATGATGGTTATCGACATAATGTGTCAGCTTCATGTCCCTCCTGACGATCGAAGCCCTGATTTCGACTTCAACCTATACAATGACAGACCCAGAGGTGCTTTAGGCCGTCATGGTTGAACTGCGCCCCTACCAGCGAGACCTGCTACGGCAGGTTCAGACCGCTTTGGTCGCCGACGCCAAAGCGCGGGTGATGATGCAGTTGCCCTCCGGCGGCAAAACCATTATCGCCGGAGCACTGCTAACCGACTGGCTCATGGCGGGCGCAAGGCAGTTTGGCTGACGCACCGCGAGGAACTTGCTGAGCAGACTCGCCGGATGCTGACCGATGCCCACATCTTGGCCATGACGGACGGGAACTGGCCGCCGGGACCCGATGCGCCTGCGAGGAGCGGTGGTGCCGTCATTTTGATGGCGCAAACCGTGAGTCGGCGCACCGATGGCATGGAAATTTGGAATGGGTATAACGCCGATGACCTGATGGTGATTGACGGAGCGCATCATGCTGCGGCTGAGGGTTGGGAGCGGGCGATGAAGCAACGGCCCGGCCGCATTGTAGGCATGACCGCTACTCCTTGGCGGCTGTCAAGAAAAGAGGAATTCGACCACCTGTTTGATGAGTTGCTCTGTGGGTTTGACCTTCCCGACGCATCCTGTATCGTAATTGCCCGGCCTACCATGAGCTTGGCCCTGTACTAGAGCCTTTGTACTCTTCAACCCACAGATGTTCCTTGGCCAACTCGGCGGCGTAACACACCGCCGCTTGGACGGATTCGCGGGTGATCGACGGATAGCGAAAAGAGCAGGAACAGATTGGGGCTAAAGTGGACACGGCGACGGCCAAGAGACATACTTAAACGGCAGTCAGAATTCGAAAATTTGGCAAGGAAATTTGGCAGATGAAAGCTATTCGCTTGGGTTTGGTCGGGTCGGGCGGCATGGCCCAACGCCGGGCCTCCGCTTTTGCGGCTATGGAGGGTTGTAAGCTAACGGCCCTAACCGCCCGCAACGCGCGCACCGGGGCCGAACTGGCCCAGCGGCACGAGGTGGAGTTGTTGGCTCATTGGCAGGCCCTGATCGAGCGAGCCGATATAGACGCGGTGGCGATTTGCACCAACAACGACAGCCACGCCCCCATTGCCGCAGCCGCCCTAAAAGCGGGCAAACACGTGTTCTTGGAATACCCCTTGGCACGCCACCTCGACGAAGGAGAATCCTTAGTGGACTTGGCGCGGGCGACCGGCAGGGTGCTGCGCGTAGCTCATCCCGAAGTGGTATCGGCCGAGCATCGGCAGCTCAAAAAGGCGGTGGCTTCCCTCGGCGGCTTATTGGTCGCCTTGTTTACGCGCCTTACTCCAGGGCGAGGGGCGCGCCCCAAGGTGTTGTTTAACCTGCGCGTTTCTGGGCCGCCTAGCTTGTTTTTTGTCTATCACGTCTATCCGCTGGTCGATTTGTTCGGCCCGGCCACTTGGGTTGAGGGCTATGCCCATTACGACGGTCTGAATGCCGACGGCGCGTACGAGCGCTTTGTCAACCGCGCGGTGGTGGGTTTTGCAGAGGGTGGTACGGCGCAATGGACTTGGGCTGGGGGCATTGCCATCAGCCGCGCCGAGCAGTACGAGCACTTGGTGCTGGAGGGGGGGACGCTGGCGTACGAAGCCGACAGTTGGTGCTGCTCGACGGCGGCTGGCGCGGAATCGCTGCCTCCGCCTGGAGACGACGAGCACTCGCTGGAGAGCTTGTTTCTAAAGGAAGTGCGCGGTGGGGACGGTTGGCGCGCCGACTTGGATGTGGCCCTTGAAGCAATCCGCATTGGGCTGGGTGCGGAGGTAGCTGCGGCAGAGGGGCGGCGGGTCGCGCTAAGCTGAGCGAGCAGCCCTCTATGGATGCTTCGGGGAAATCCGCAGACCGCGCCGGAATCAGCGTGCGCGCCATGCTCGTGGGGGCCGTGCTGTGCGGCGCGATTGCCGTGGGTTTGCCGTACGGGGAATTCGTCCTCAACGGCACCCAGCTCGGGCTGAATTCTTCGACGCCGGCCGCCTTTTTCTTGCTCTTTTTGCTCGTGGCTCTCGTGCAGCCGCTGCTCGGCTTGGTGCGGCGGGATTGGCTTTTTAGCCGCGCCGAGCTGTTGAGCATTGCGGTGATGATGATGATTACCACAGCCATTGCTGCGCGGGGTTTCATCAGCATTGCGGTGCCGATTCTGACCGGCATCTTCTACTTTGCCACCCCGGAAAACAACTGGGAGGAGCTGCTCCTCCCGCACGTCCCCACTTGGCTCATTCCCTACGATGCCCAGGCCATTCAAGGTTTTTACGAGGGCCTGCCGGAAGGTGCGGCGATTCCCTGGGGCGTTTGGCTGGAGCCGCTTTTGTGGTGGCTTTTGTTTATGGCTGCGTTCTACGTGGTCGTCGTATGTTCGATGGTCATCTTGCGGCGGCAGTGGATGGATCACGAGCGGTTGCTCTATCCGCTGACGCAGGTGCCGCTGGGCATGGTCGAGGACGCGGCGACGCCCTCGCGCGTCAAACCCTTTCTGAAGAATCCCGCGATGTGGCTGGGGCTGGCCGTGCCGTTTGTCCTGCACGGGGTTAATGCCTTGAGCCACTACTACGAGTTCATCGGTCGCATCAACTTTGCTTATTCGATACCGCTGGCCCATGACGCGGTGCGGTTTTACTTGCGCTTCGACTGCATGTGGATGGGACTGGCTTATCTGGTCAACGCCAACATCACCTTCAGCCTGTGGTTCTTCTATTTGTTGGTCAAAGCCGAGGAGGTGCTCTTCACCCGCATTGGCATCTTGAGCACCGAGAATCTCGACATTTTCAGCCACACCTTTGAGGGGCCGACTATGGGCCTGCTGAGCCATCAGACCATGGGCGCGATGATCGTCATGGTGATTTTGGGGCTGTGGACGGCGCGCGTCCATATATGGCATGTTGTGCAGCACCTGTGGCGGCGGGAAGGGCGGTCCGATGGCGAGGAACTGATGTCGTATCGCACGGCTATCCTCGGGGTTGCGCTGGGTCTCGCGGTTATGTCGCTGTGGCTGTGGCGCTCTGGGATACCGCTGTGGGCAGTCTTCGTCTATTTGTTCGGGGCGTTTGTCATCTTTTTGGCCCTGACGCGGATGATTGTCGAGGCCGGTTTGGCCGCGGCCGTCCAGGGCATGTCGGGTTGTGGCTTTCTCATCTCCAGCGTCGGCTCCTCGTCCCTTGGGGTGGCCGGGGTGCTGGCCACGGGCATGACCCTCGCTTGGGCCGGCGATCTGCTGGTCTTTATGATGGCTCCCTGTGCCAACGGCATTCGCATGTTGCACGGCTTGAGCCGCTACAAGCGCCGCATCCTCGCGATGATTGGGATGGCTATGGCCATTGGTCTCGTGGGCGGGGTTTGCACGATTCTGGTGCTGAGTTACCACTATGGCGCGAACAACTACCACGGCTCGTGGGCGTGGTTTGCCAAGGAGCCGTTTCGCGTGGCGCAAAACTTTGCGCTCAATCCGACTGGCCCCAATTGGGATGGCTGGCTGTGGAACGGCGTCGGCGCGGCGATTATGGCGCTGTTGATCTGGGCGCGGCACCACCTTTTATGGTGGCCCTTCCATCCGCTGGGCTATTTGGCTAGCGGCACTTGGATTCTCAACAGCGTTTGGTTCAGCATTTTTCTCGCATGGCTGGTCAAGGCACTCGTGTTGAAGTACACTGGGCCGAATGGGTACAAGGCGACGCGGTGGTTTTTTCTCGGCATGGTGTTGGGGCAGTTCGTCGCCGGGGGATTCTGGATGGTAGTAGATGGGTTTACGGGCATGACTGGGAATAGGATTCGGATGTTTTGAAAAATATACGTTGGCTTTTTGCGCCGTTGTTCGTCGGACTTACCCAGGTCCTTGCGGAATCTTTTGATGATCAGCATGTAACCGTTTTGGTCTTCAGCAAAACCGTCGGTTTCCGCCACGATTCCATTGCCGACGGCATTGCCGCTGTCCAGACCTTGGGGCGGGAAAACGGTTTTGCCGTCGAGGCCACTGAGGATGCGGGGCGTTTTACTGACGAGGGATTGGCACCTTATCGAGCGGTAATTTTTCTCAATACGACTGGTGACGTACTGGCCGCGGACCAAGAGCGGGCTTTCGAGCGCTACATTCGCGGCGGCGGTGGTTTTGTGGGTATCCACTCTGCGGCCGATACCGAGTACGACTGGGCTTGGTACGGCGACTTGGTGGGGGCCTATTTCGAAAGCCATCCGGCCATTCAACAGGGCCAGATCCAAGTTGCCGACCGGGTCCATCCGGCTACTAGCCATTTGTCCGCCCGCTGGCAGCGGCGCGACGAGTGGTACAATTACCGCCGCAATCCCCGTGGGCGAGTCCACGTCTTGGCCACTTTGGACGAAGGCAGTTACGACGGCGGCAACCACGGCTTTGACCATCCCATTGCTTGGTGCCACGACTACGACGGTGGCCGCTCTTGGTACACCGGCGGTGGCCACACCCGCGAAAGCTACGGCGAGCCTCTGTTCATGCAGCATATCCTCGGCGGCATCGAGTACGCCACAGGAGTAACTGCGGCCGATTGCGGGGTTACGTTGGATACCAATTTTGCAAAGGTCGTCCTCGACAGCGAGGCTGAAAATCCCATCGACTTGGCTGTGGCTCCCGACGGGCGCGTGTTCTTCATCGAGCGCAAGGGAGAGTTGAACGTATATCGGCCCGACCTCGGATTGACCCGCTTGGCCGGACAGTTAGCGGTTTCGACCGACTTTGAGGACGGCCTGTTGGGCATCGCCCTAGATCCAGATTTTGTCCGCAATAATTGGCTCTACTTGTTTTACTCGCCACATGGCGAAGAAGCCAAGCAGCACGTATCCCGTTTTGAGTTAGATGGCGACGAACTGGTTTTGGATTCCGAAGTCGTGTTGCTGGAGATTCCCACTCAGCGGCGCGCGTGCTGCCATTCGGGTGGGGCACTGGCGTTTGGCCCGGATGGTAGTCTGTATATCGGCGTCGGCGATAATACCAATCCCTTTGAGTCGGATGGGTTTAGTCCATTGGATGAGCGTCCGGGCCGGAGCGATTGGGACGCCCAGCGCACAGCGGCCAACAGTGCGGATCTACGCGGCAAAATCCTGCGCATCAAACCTCAAGACGACGGCAGCTACAGCATTCCCCCGGGGAATTTGTTCGCCGAGGCCGAAGAAGGACGACCCGAGATTTACATCATGGGCGTGCGCAACCCCTTTCGGCTGTCGATTGACCGCAAGAGCGGCTGGCTCTACTGGGGCGATGTGGGGCCCGACGCCCGCCAAGCCGATCCTCAGCGAGGGTCGATCGGTCTGGACGAGTGGAATCAGGCGCGGGCGGCGGGCAATTTTGGCTGGCCCTACTGCATTGGCGACAACCAGCCCTACGTGGCCTACGATTTTGCCACCGAAAGCTCCGGTATGTCCTTCGATTGCGGGGCACTGAGGAATTTGTCGCCCAACAACACGGGCCTGCAATCGCTGCCTCCGGCGCAGGCGGCGTGGGTTTGGTATCCGTATGGCACCTCGTCCGCGTTCCCCGAAATTATCGCCGACAGCGGTCGCACGGCGCTGGCTGGCCCGGTGTACTACTACGATGCTGCGGCGGGTAGCAAGAAGCTGCCGGCGTACTACGACGGCACGCTCTTTATGTACGAGTGGGCGAGCAATTGGATTAAAGAGGTAAAGTTGGACGAGGACGGGCACATCCTCAAGATCAATCCCTTTTTGGACAGTATGGAATTCATCCGTCCTATCTCCATGGAGTTTGGCCTCGACGGCTCGCTGTACGTGCTGGAGTGGGGCAGCGGTTTCTGGGGCGACAACGACGACGCCCGCGTGGTGCGGATTGACTACGTGCGGGGTACGCGAGCACCAGTGCCCCGCATTGAAGCTACGCCTACCAATGGTGCTGCGCCGTTGGAAGTGCATTTCTCGGGGCGCAATTCCTTTGATCCCGATCCGGGGTCGGTGCTAGACTTTGCTTGGGATTTTACCGGCGATGGCGAGATTGACGCGACGGGGTTAGAGGTCGTCTTCACCTACGAGGTAAGCGGCGACTACATTGCCCAGTTAATGGTCTCCGACGCCGAGGGCAACCAAGGCGTGGCGCAAGTGCCTATATCGGTCGGCAATACCGTCCCCCAAGTGGAGATTGTGCGGCCCCCGGATGGCGGGTTTTTTAGCTGGGGAGAAATCGTCGATTTTGAAGTCCGGGTCTTTGACGAGGAGGACGGGACCGCCGACTGCGCTCGGGTGGTATTGCAGGCTTTTATCGGCCACGACGAGCACAGCCATCCCCTTGAAGAATACGGCACTTGCAGCGGTAGTTTCCAGACCGAGGCAGGGCACGGCGGCGACGGCGACGATTTGTTTTATACGATCGAGGCGCGCTATACAGACCGAGGTACGGAGTCGGTGGCCCCTTTGACCGGTAGGGCGGGCCACATTCTGCAACCCAAGCGCAAGCAGGCCGAACACTATACGCGCCAGAGTGGAGTGCTGTTAGAAACGACTGGAGACGAGGCCGGCGGGCAGAATATCGGCTTTATTGCCCACGGCGACTGGATTTCCTTTGCGCCCATGAACTTAGAGGGCATCGAGTCGCTCAACTATCGGGTGGCTTCGGCTGGGCTGGGGGGACGTATCGAAGTGCGCGTTGATTCGCTGAAGGGGCCGCCGATTAGCACGGTGCGCGTGGGGAGTACGGGGGACTGGCAGGTTTATACCGACTTGACGGCACCTATTGCGGACCCGGGCGGCACTCACGAGTTGTTTTTTATTTTTCTGCGCAATCCGGGTGACGACGGCTTATTCAATATCAATTGGATTGATTTCCAAGGCCCGGGGGTGTCCCGTCCTCCGGCTACCGCAGTGGGTGCTGAGTCGAGTTCACAAGGGGCGCTACCCGGTCAGCCCGTCCTGTATCCGCCCTATCCCAATCCCTTTAACCCGACGGCCCAGTTACGCTTTGTGCTCCCCGAACGCATGGCAGTGCGGTTGGAGGTTTTCGATATCTTAGGGCAGCGGGTGGACGTCGTGGTCAACGAAGTGCTGGACAGTGGAAGCCACGCGGTGCGGTTTGACAGAGCCGATTTGGCGAGTGGGGTCTATATCGCGCGTTTGGCGACGCCGGGTGGGGACTTGGTGCGGCGGATGGTGTTGGTGCGCTAGAAAGCTCAAAAATGCAGCCCTCGTATTCTGGACAAACTTTTCGCGGAGAATTCCCATGAAATACGTGGCCACCCTGTTGTCGGTTCTGTGCTGTCTCGCTATTCCGGTTTCGGCCCAAATAGTCCATGTGTGGGATCTGGCTGATACTGCTCAGACAGGCCAGTTCACAGTGTACAACCCCGACGTCAATGATGCCGAATTTGGCACTCCTATTACCGCTGGCGATATCGATGGTGACGGGCGCGATGATTTGGTGATTTCGGCGATGGCCGGCGATGGCCCCGCCAATGATCGCTCCAACGCCGGTGAAGTGGCCATTTGCTTCGACACCATACCCTTGGGGGGTGGCTTGGACTTGGCCGACGACTCCGGCGATGTGGTCACTCTATATGGCGAGGCCCGGCGCGATCTTTTCGGTATCAAGACCCATGTGGCCGACCTCGTGGGCGACGGGCGTGCCGATCTTTTGGTAGGTGCTTTTTACGCCGATGGCCCCGACCGCGCCAACGCTGGCAAGCTCTATATTTTCTCGGCCGAACTTATTGCTCAGTTGCGGGCCGCAGGGAGGCGCTTGGATTTGGCGCAACGACCTTGGCCGGAGGGGGTGATTACCGTTATCGGCGCTGAACGCGACGACCGCTTGGGGGTGTGGATGACCGCCGGGGATTTTGACGGCGATGGCCACCGGGATGCGGTGGTGGGGGCCGACCGGGCCTCGGGGATGGCGGGGGCTGTTGAGGCGGGACGGGTGTACGTCCTCTACGGTCCGTTGGATTCGGGTACTACTATTGATCTGGCGGCTGCGGAACATCCTTTGAGTATCATCTACGGCATCGATGCCCTAGACCACGCTGGTTCGACTGTGGCTACTGGCGACTATGACGGCGATGGGTACGACGACATTGCCATTGGCGCGGCGGCTTTCGGGACCTTGCGCAATGCGTATCATCGCACTGG
>JAJEEZ010000550.1:0-4365 GCA_022820705.1 Candidatus Latescibacterota bacterium
TTGCCCAACAGCAGTTGGCGCGGCAACTCGTCGATGGCTTGGCGAAATTCGCGGCCTTGGCGGATGCCGTCTTCGCGTCGCCAGCGCAGCCAGTAGAGCGCGTCCTCGTTGATGTCGAAGAGGTTCATCTCCGAGAGCACGCCGTAATCGCCATAATAGTCCACTTCGGCGGGCGTGAAGCTCTGGAAGCGCTGGTGTAAATGCTGGCGGCCCTGGTCAAGTCGCTCGGCGTCGTAGCCTCTAGCCGTTGCTTCTCGGCGCTGGCCGTCGTTGAGCGGACGGAAAACCGCGTTGCCGTGGTGATACGTCAGTTCGTAGGGAGACTCGGTCCAGCCATCGACAATGCCGCCATCGGCTTCTGGGAAAGCCGCGAAGATGTCCTCCCAAGACGCAGCGTGTGCCTGAGTGCCGTAGGGATCCTCCTCCAGCGGCAGGCCCTCGGCGGCGATGGTGCCGGAGGCGGGCGCGAAGATCATCACGGTCCAGCCGCGCTTTTTGGCGTCGGCCAGCATGGCGTGCAGGAGCTTTTCTTTGTCAGGTTGTAGGGGCACGTCGCGTAGTTGGGCGTTGAGGCCGCGTTTTTTGTAGGGCGCGGGATCGCCCTTGAACGCGGGGATGGTACTCTGGCCCTGCTCATCGGCAAAGACCAGACGGCCAAAGACAAGGCCGCGAATGCCGCCTTGTTCCCAGGCGTCGAAAATGCGCTCGTAGTCGGACATGACCGCCTCTAAGGGCTGGCCGATGCGAATCCAGGGGGTCAGAGCCATGGCGTGTTCTCCTGTTGATTGGTAGGCGCAATATATTGCGCCGGCGGGGCGGCGTCCATTGTTACTAGCAGGTAGTAGTCCAGTCGGCTATAAAGATTGTATATTATGAATGATGTTTGCGGAAAACTATGCCTGGAAAAGCCCTAGAGATTTATCGCGATGCCCGAGGACGGGAGCCATTCATCGACTGGTATGAGGCAATCCGAGACATACGTACCCAAGCACGCATTCGCAACCGACTCCGGCGCGTCGAAGCTGGGAATCTAGGCGACTGTAAGCCGGTGGGACGAGGCGTCATTGAGCTTCGGTTGGACTTTGGACCGGGGTACCGAGTGTATTTTGCGGAGTTGGCAGATCGGCTTATTCTGCTTACGGCAGGTAATAAAGCCACCCAGCAGCGCGATATAAGGAGAGCCCAGGCGTATTGGGCTAAGTACAAGGAGTCGGAGCCATGAGAAAATTGAGAGCCTTTAAAGAACTCCATTCGCAGGAACTCAACGATCCTGTCAAGGCTAAGGCGTACATTGATGTGGCCTTTGAGGAATATCAAAATGATAACGACGACGGAGCGCTTTTACTGGCCTTACGGGACGTGGCAGAGGCGCAAGGGGGGCTGGGTCAACTGGCCGAGAAAACCGGCTTGAATCGGTCCAATATTTATCGAACGCTATCGGCGGGAGGCAATCCCCGTCTCCATACCTTAGCCGTCATCTTGCATAGTATGGGGCTGCGGCTGTCAGTAGATTTTGCAGGGCCGTCAGATGAGCAAAGCATCTCGCCCGTATAAAGAAGGGCTACTTGAGGATCTCAGAGATCCCAGCGAAGCGGCTGCGTATTTGACTGCTGCTCTTGAGGATGGCTCCCCTGATGTGTTCCTCCTTGCGCTGCGCGATGTAGCCGAAGCCCACGGCATGAAACGGCTCGCAGAGGGCGCTCAGCTCAATCGCGAGTCGATGTATCGAATGCTGTCCGATCAGGGTAATCCCCAACTCTTAAGTTTGACTGCGGTTCTGCGCGAGTTGGGCTTACGCCTTGCAGTTGAGGTCAGCGATTCCGTGGCAGCCTAAACACCACACTGGACAAAGGAGGTGTCCAATGGACCGCGAAGTGATGACCAATGAAGAGAATTACTGTTTTGACGTGGCTGGGTATTTGCACGTGCCGGGGACGTTGACTCGGCCGGAGGTCGAGCGGCTCAATAGGGAGATCGACGCCGTGGGGGCGACGGAGGGGATGCTGGGCTGGCCGGGGAAGGCGCGGGAGCCATTCCGCGACTTGCTGGTGCATCCGGCGTTGGTGTGGTATCTCAACCAGCTTGTCGGCCAGGGGTTTATCCTCGACCGCGCACCAGAAGTCTGGTGTGAGGAGACTTGCGACACGGGCGCGCCGCTGGTAGGCGGCAACGAGCCTCGGGATCCCGCCATTGCGTACTACTTCCAGAACGGGCGGCGCTTCAGTGAGGGGGTGAGGGTGCTGTGGGCGCTGGAGGATGTTGAGGAAGGGGACGGCGGCTTTGTGCTAGTGCCGTGTAGCCACAAGGGCAATGTGGCGACGCCGGAGGAAGTGGCGACAGGGGCCGACGATATGGGGCTTGTTTTCCAACCGGCGCTCAAGGCGGGGGATTTGCTGATCGTGGCGCTGGCGACGGCGCAGGGGATGCGGCCGTGGACGGGGCAAGGACGCCAGCGGCTGTTGAGTTACGAATTTGTGGGACGCGGCGCGATCCGCAGCGCGGGGACTGGGCCGAAAACCGAAGCGGAGCCGCGCCCAGAGTGGCACGCCGACTTGAATGCAGAGCAGAGGGCCTCGCTCTACAAGCCGGGCTACCAAGCCACGACTCCGCCGCCGACGATTGTGACCGATGGCAAGACGACGCGGATGGAGTCCGGGGTTTTTCATCCGTCGCTTTTGCAGGTAGATCCCGACAGCGACATTGACTACCGGGAATTTTACTTTTGGGACCTCAACGGCTATCTGGTTTTGCGCGGGGTAATGGACGAGGAATGGTTGGCTGCGGCCAACGAAGCGGTGGATCGTTTTGAGGAGCGGATCCAAGTCGGCGAAGAGTTGGCGCGGGGGTCCAAAAGTCTGGCGGGAACTGGGCGGCCCTTGTTGAACGGACTGCTGGAACTGCCCCAGCCCTATTGCGAGCCGTTCCGGCAGATGGTCGCGCATCCGGCAGTCGAGCACCGACTGAACTGGATGGGCGGTAGTGGTGGACGGATGGGAGGCGCGACGGGTTTTGTCGCGGTCAAGGGCACCAGTGGCCACGCGCTGCACGACGCTAACGAGCCGCTCAATCCCGGTCGCGGCTATGTGTACCACAATGGCCGCAGCTATTGCGAGGCGATTACCGTGACTTGGCAGCTCAGGGATGTGCGGGCGGGTGATGGGGGTTTTGCCTGCGTGCCGGGCAGCCACAAGGCGTACTACAAGATGCCCCCCGGCGTGCGCACCTGCGACCGCGATATGGGGCTGGTCAAACACGTCGAGATGCAGGCCGGCGACGTGCTGTTCTTTGGCGACGGCGGCACGACGCACGGAGCGTTGGCTTGGAAGAGCGAGATTGCGCGACGGGGGATCCTGATTAAGTATTCGTCGCGCAACTTCAACCGCAGCGGCGGCGAGATGGCCCACCCGGAAAACCGCTGGGGCGAATTGGTAGAGGGGATGAGCGACGCCCAGTTGGCGGTGATGCGCGGCCCGGACCGCGATGTGTTCAACAACAACGTGCCGCGACTGGACGTGGCCAATGGCGAGGTGAGCGTGTCGTACGAACGGGGATCGTCGCTCTACAGCAAGGATGCACCGACTGGGCCGTTGGCAAAGGACAAAAAAAGTTGATCCCCATCCATCGACACTTGGGAGGAATCATGCGCCTACTCATCTTAATTCTCGCCACAGCCCAGCTAGCCGCGGCCGACGCACCCGACTGGCGGCGACCTGTGGCTACTTATTCCATCGTCGCCCGCGACTCCCTCAGTGGTCAACTAGGCGTCGCCGTTCAGTCCCACTGGTTTTCCGTTGGTCCCATTGTTCCGTGGGCTCGTCCTGGCGTCGGCGCTGTGGCCACCCAATCCCTCGTTGATCCGGCTTACGGTCCGCTTGGTCTCGAATTGATGGCCATGGGCAAGACGGCTCAGGCGTCGCTCACCGCTCTGCTCGCAGGGGATGCCGACGCTGCGGTACGGCAAGTGGCTATGGTCGATGCCGAGGGAAATGTGGCCGTCCACACGGGTGAGCGGGCCATTGCCGCCGCTGGCCACCAGACCGGTGCCCAGTACAGCGTCCAAGCGAACCTGATGGATCAAGACAGCGTGTGGCCGGCTATGGCGTACGCCTACGAAAACGCCGAAGGCGATCTGGCGGAGCGGCTGCTCGTGGCTCTGGAAGTCGCTGAGGCCGAAGGGGGCGACCTGCGCGGCCGACAGTCCGCGGCCATTCTCGTAGTCTCCGCCGAGGATACGGGTAGGCCGTGGGTCGATCGCGTGTTCGATCTGCGAGTGGAAGACCATCCCAAGCCGGTGGAGGAACTGCGCCGCTTGGTGCGTCTGGCGCGGGCCTACCACAAGCTCAACGAGGGCGACGAATGGGTGAC